>DLRV01000008.1:41505-56886 GCA_002500565.1 Holosporaceae bacterium UBA7879 | reverse complement strand
AAAGCATTATCTGGTACAGCCCCATAATTTATTTTATGGATTTTTGTGAATCCTAATTTATAACCAACTGCTATGGTAAATTTTGTATTTAATTTCTGGTTTTTCTACTTTATCCTAACAAACTGCTCCTATTTAAGCAACATAACCCTTGCAAGCTACATATTAGCTTATTAACGAAATGGCAATAATAAAATTAGATTTTAGAATGTTTTTCTAACGGATTTAATGTTAGTGTTTGAGCATCATCCAGACAAATGTCAGGGCGAAAATAAGTGCAATAATCCAACGTGGATAGGGCCAATTGAAAAGCTTTTGCCCGAGTGAAAAGAGCGTCATGGCAATAACGCCTGGATACAAAAAGGTGAGGATAGGCGATAGGTAATGGGCGATGCCATTAAATTTAAGGGTGGAAATAAAGAAGGTGATAATAAGAATTAGGGCATTAACAGCGCTTTTGGATACTTTGGATTGGAACAGAACTTTCTGATAATAGTCACCAACCACAGAGGTTAAGACAATTGCGGTTGTAATGCAGGCAAGACCAACGGCGGTTGCCACAACGGGCCCTGCGACTTGGCCAAGGGTTTGATGGGCAATAAAAGCCAAACGAGATTCAGGTGAGACTGTGGCTAGAGAAGAGCTGTAGGCTGCCCCAAGATAAATCAGAAAGGCATACACAACAGCTAGAAAAATAGCTCCGAGTGTGAGTGATAAAACAATTAAGCGGACCTTTGTTTGTTGAGATGTGTTACGGTTGCCCAGCTTGGTTTTAAGATACGAAACAACAGTAGCTGAAAAAAAGAAAGCTGCCAGCAAGTCCATCATTTGATAGCCATCTTGAACGCCTGTAAGAAATGCAGTGAAGGAATTGGATTGAATAGGAATTGTTGATGCACTCATTAAGCCGGAATAAATAATCATACCAAGTGAGAACAGAAGAACAGGTGTAAGCGCGCTACCAAGCAATGGTACGATTTTGCCACGATCAAAACAGAGAATAAAAATCACAATACAGCTTACAAGACTGAATAGCCAAATGGGTGTTTCAGGTGCAATCAGAAGAAAGCTGCCGTGAGCAACAGTAATACATCTGGGCATAACGGCAAATGGACCCATTAAAGATAAAATGATCAAAGGCATTAGGATGCCCAGACGACGATGGAAGTTTTTAAAAAAAGATTGGTAGGACCCTTGAAATAAAAACGTCACAATAAGACCCAAGAATGGTAAGATAACGCCTGTGATGCTTAAGCCAAGAATGCCATAAGAGTAGGCGCCAGTGACTTTTTGGCCAATTCCTAAGGGGAAGATGAGGTTGCCTGAGCCAAAAAACATGCAGAACATAGCAAAGGCAGAGGAGAGAATTAAGCCAGCGTAGCCAATGATTTTTTTGATCGCATTAAATGAGTCAATTGTCATATAAATCAACCTAACTTAATAAATTGTATAATGAAAATTAAAATTTATGTTTGACGCAGATCCTTCCAAAAAAACAACAACCTCTTATGGATTTAAAACGGTTAGTTTTTCTGAAAAAAGGGAGGGTGTGCAATCAATCTTTTCCGCCGTATCCGACCAATACGATTTAATGAATGATTTGATGAGTGGCTTTCAACATCGGCTTTGGAAAAAGTGGTTTGTTGCGGATTTCCCTTTAAAGCCAAATCTTAAGCATATAGATGTGGCAACGGGAACAGGGGATATTACAGCTGCGCTGGTACGAAGGTTAGAGAGGCAAAATTTAGAGTATCAAATAACTGCAACTGATTTTAACAACGCCATGCTGCAAAAAGGCAAAAATCGATTGATTGACAAAGGGATTTTTAAAAATATTTCCTGGCAGCAAGCAAATGCGGAAGAATTACCTTTTGAGAGTGACTATTTTGATTCTTATTCCATTGCTTTTGGTATTCGCAATGTAGCAAATATTCCAGAAGCATTGGCAGAAGCTTATCGATGCCTGGTTTCTGGTGGATCGTTTCATTGCTTGGAGTTTAGCCAGCCTGATAATCAGGTTGTTAAAATGGCTTACGATCGATACGCCTTTAATGTGCTGCCTTTAATTGGTAAGTTGGTTGCGAAAAATAGACCTGCGTATCAATATTTGGTAGAGAGCATTGAAACCTTTATGAAGCCCGAAGAATTTAGCCATCTGTTGGTAGAGGCTGGATTTAGAAATATTTCTGTGAAAAGTTATGCAGGGGGGTTGGTGCGTGCCTATCATGCATGGAAGGAAAAAGAGTGACAGTTAAAATTCAATTTGAAAAATTACCTCATGCAGGTGACAACCCCATTCCATTTTATGCAACGCCTGGCAGCGCGGGCGCAGATGTCTGTGCAGCTTTGAACGGGCAATCGGTTGTTGTGAATCCAGGAGCGCGGGTATTGGTCCCAACCGGTTTGAAAGCCTTAATCCCAGCAGGGTATGAAATCCAAATCCGACCGCGATCCGGGTTGGCTTACAAACATGGTATTACGGTTTTGAATAGTCCAGCAACCATTGATTCTGATTACCGTGGCGAGATTAAAGTCCTACTTATCAACAACTGTGAGGAGGCGTTTACAATTGAACAGGGTATGCGCATTGCTCAATTTGTTGTTGCCCCCGCGTTACAGGCTGAGTTTGAAACAGTTGCGGCTGTAGATGAGATAACAGAACGGGGTTCTGGAGGCTTTGGCTCTACCGGGTCTTGATTAAATCAAGGGCACTTGTAATATCATGTGCTGTCCACGGGGCATTAATTTCATGATCAATGGAAATTTTGTGGCGGAACCAGGTGCGCTGACGCTTGGCATACTGACAGGTGCGTATATAAATTTTCTCTAGTGCTTTATCAAGAGTGAGTGTGTTTTGCAGGTAAGATGATAGTTCCTGAATGCCAATAATCTTTTGGGCGCTTGTGCCTAGGGTTGGATACTTTTTTTGCAGAAATTCAACTTCTTGAATAGCCCCTTCTGTAATCATTTGCCCCAAACGTTTTTTAATTTTTTGCCGTAACTGATCAGCAGGTGGGTTTAAGAGAATGACCTTTGTGTTGTTAAGAGGGGCTGGTTTTGTTTGGCTTTTTCCAACGGGTGTCTCCTGTTGGCTGAGATAAATTTCATAGGCCCGGAGCAGCCGTTGGTGATTATTGAAATGAACATTGAAATTTGGGACTTCTGTTTTGAGAAGGTGATAAATACCTTCCATCCCCATATCTTGGGCAGCTTGTTGAACATGTTTACGAATTTTCTCAGACGATGGTCCAACATCTAAACCTTTGGTCAAGGCACTAAGATAAAGCCCCGTCCCACCGACAAAAATTAGGGGCTGCTTGGGGTTGGTTTTTAGCAGGCGCCTAACATCATCGAGGTAGTGGCCAACACTGTAATTTTGATCAGGTGGTGTGGTTGCATACAGTGCATGTGGTGATTGCTGTTGTTCAGTTATGGAAGGTTGCGCCGAGAGAATAACAACATTTTGGTAAACCTGGCAGCTATCGGCATTAACAATGGTACCACCAATTTTTTTTTGTAGCTGCTGGGCAAAGCCAGATTTTCCAGAGGCCGTTGGCCCAACAATAAGAATAGAATTCATTTTTTACTTTTAACTGATCTACTTTGTTATTCCTATCTGATTTGAGGGAAATGTAAAAGTTTTCATTTATTTGAAATATATTTGACTATTCCTCTTGAATTGAATCGATTAGCCCACCACATAAGTATTAATTTTTGAGATTTTATTTATGAAATATTTAATTTTATTTATGTTGTGTTTGTCGTTAAAGGCAGTGGTTTTTCCACTTGATACACCCGAAACATTTGATGGCGAAATTACAAAGCCTGGCGTTATATCCGCGCCCTTTGAAAAGATAATAAATTCAGCAAATACAGATGATAATGCACAAAATCACACTTTAGAGTTACCTTCTTATGGTGTTATAACAGTTTCACGTCGTGAAGATGGGTTTGATCCTCTGGGTCTTTTCTCATCTTCAGAAGAGGCGTTTGTTTTGTATAATGGTAAAGAGTATTCTCTTAGAGGTGAGAGTTTAGAAGTTATTAAAAATGCTAGCCTGGCTCTTAAGGATTTTGAGGCGCAATATCATTCTTTATTCAAGCCAGGCTTTGCGCTTGATAAAACTAGGAAAGTTTCATTACTTCCATTGTTTAAAACGATGATGCAAGCAGCTAGCTTATTTAATAGAGGTGTAGGGCTTGCGCATAAAGCAACTTTAGTAGATGGCGTGCGTGTTGAAAAAGGTATGTTTAACCAGTTTTATCAAGAGCTTTTTGCTGAATCTTTTCATTGTTTTCAGGGAATGATGCGCACTGTTTTTTCAGCGCGATTAAAAACTTTTAAAGGTTTCAAGATGACGTACCCATATGGTCAATTTGATGTGGGAGAGGGTTTTGATATGTTCTACTATTGGGACCCCAACGGACCTGTTCTTGTTGATGTCAAAAGATCGTCTGAGGCAGAAATGGTTAAGATTTATACTGGTGAAATGCCTGCAGCTGCAATGCGTCGATTCGTTGTGCAAAATGGACGGATTTTGACAGACATGGGTGTTTCTTCTGCCATTAATCCTGATGGTTCATACACGTTACGCTCTTATTATGGATATCTCGCTGGTGAGGAGTTTTTTGAAATAAATCCAAATATACAGCGTGATCTTCCAGGAATTTCTCCAGAGAATGATCGGGTTTTTGCACCATACAAAAGCGGCGATTTGGGTGCGCTCAATCAAAATATAAATCAAGATAATCCAAATTATGCTCTTGTAGAAGAAATTCATGGTGAAGGTAAATGGGAGTTTATGCGATTGCAGCCAACAGAACAAGAATTGCAGATGTTGTACCTTGATCAATTGGATGCGGTTTTAGAAAACCCTGACGCAGAACAGAATCAAGAGATATATCAAGTTTTGTTAGAAGAGGCAGGTAGGCTTGCTATTGAGGGGCCATTGTCGGAAGATGCTGAAAGAGAAACTCCTGAGGATGTGTTAAGGCAAGTGCGAAATGAAATCAGGCAGTCATTGCTCGCTGAAATTTTGCAGGCAAGCCCGGAGGAGGATGCAGCACGTAAGGCTGATGCTGAAGCAACGCGGCATGCTAGGAAATTAAAAGACAATGCTAAAGGTAAGAAGAAAAAAGGCAAACAAAAAAAGCGCCAACATCGTCCGGCAGCAGACGGTGGAGCGGCAGCAGCGGCTGGAGCCAGTGCGGCTGCATCTAGAGAGAGTGTATTAGATGATTTAAGAGCGAAGAACAGGGTTAAGTTTAGCAGCCTAGGTAGATTCTTGAATCGTCAAGCTAGAAGCTTAGGCTGCAGTGGACAGCATTTCTTGGACTTTGTTCGGCATAAAATGACACGTCGTGGTAGCCATTTAACTGTAGGTGATCAAACATTAGCTGTTCCTCATAGTGGTGGTGACAACACCTTGCCAGGTAAGTTTGTTGCTACTTTTGTTGAAGGGGTTGTGAAGCAATTCCAAAACCATCTACAAGGCGGTGGTGCTGCCGCTGTAGGCGGAGCATGTGCTGAAGCAGCAGGCGATGTTTAACCACATATAAAAAGGCACTTGCTTTTTTTGCCGATGGTTATTATGTTTTGAATCACTTGTTGGGGTGTAGCCAAGCGGTAAGGCAGCGGTTTTTGGTATCGCCATGCGCAGGTTCGAATCCTGCCACCCCAGCCATTCTATTCTTCTTTCAAGCCAACGTAATTGTTTTCAGTGTGAATCAAGCTGATGCCAAGTTTATCTTTGATTTTGCGACGCAGACGATAAAGATGTGTTTCCAATGTATGCGTTTCCATATCTGATTTATATCCCCAGACTTCCCGAAGAAGATCTTTTTTTGAGAGGTGGCCAGTTGCTTGGCTTTGAAAAAGACAAAGCAGAACTTGGGTTTCTTTTTCTGTCAGAGAAATATTTTGATGATTGGTTAAGTGAGACAATGTGCGCTTTTTGAAGTTAAGTTGGACAGGGCTATGTGTGAAGAGAGTATCTGATAGTTTTTGCAATAAGATCTTGAGCGCGGGCAATCGAAATGGGGCTTGCAGGTAAACTATTTTGGCTGAGGTTGCTGGATGATTTTTGGCAGATTTATGATGGATATAGATAAAAGTTGAGTCATTTTTGGTACTGGGAAAAGTTACAGGGTCCGTGCCATCAATCAGAAATGTGGCAGTGGATTCACTTGAATAGCCTGATAGCGGCAAAAATTGATACTGAATAGGCGCCATTAATTTTTGAAAGCGGTTCAATACAGATGAAGATTTAATGTTTGTGTAAACTGTGATCATACATCTTCTATCTTTATCAAGTTAAGGGCTTTTTCTTGAGCTTTCTCTAACTCTTGTGGATTTAAAATAAGATCTGGCGCAACCCCCTTTTTGTCAATTGAATGACCGTTTGGCGTTAGATAATGGTGGGTTGTAAGCTGAAGAAGCCAATCTTGATTAATACGAATTAAAGATTGAATGGACCCCTTGCCATAAGTTGGGCTGCCAATAATTTTGGCGCGCTTATGGTCCTTAAAGCAGCCAACAACAATTTCGGCTGTTGAAGCTGTTTGACCATCAACAATAAGAATAATCTTTAGATTAGGGAATAACTGCCCATTACCACTGAGATATTTTTTGGTGTGATTCGTGCCTTTTTCCTGAACTTGAGTGATCGTTTTATTTTCAATAAAGAGATTACACAAAGCCAAACCTGATTCGATAAGCCCCCCACCGTTACCACGCAAATCAATGATTAAGCCTTTAGTTGTTTGGGGGTTGATTTGCCGAATAAGTTTATAAAGATTGGCTGTGAAGTTCTTTGGTAGGAAGGAGGGGATTGTTAAAATGGCAATGTTTTGATTCCATTTTAACGTTGGTTGACTGAGTGGGATTTGACCCTGGTTTAGGCGGACATCAAAAAGATCTTTTTTGCGTTGGACCATTAGTTTGAAGCCTCGCTGGTCCGGGGTTGCAAGGATGGACATTAATTGCTTGAGAGTCATCCCTGCTGTCTCTTGTTCATTAATGGCCAGAATGTGATCACCAGCGGCAAGCCCAGATTTCTCAGCTGGCGATTGGTTGAGAACTTGATCGATTACAAAATGTGGAGCATGATGGCCAATGACAACCCCAACGCCTTTAAACTGGCCGCTTAATTGTTGGCCTAGATCTTTTTGGGCTTTGATATCAATCAGCTTGCCATGGGAGTCTATAGATTGAGCAAGTGTATCAACTGATTTTTCCACAAGTTGTTTTTGGCTAAAAGTTGGATAATATTTTTGAATGTGTTCGATAGCTTTTAAGTAACGGGTTAAAGTTTCGGCTTCTGGGAGATTCGCGTTAAGCGCTTGTGTAAGAAGCAAAAGAAAAGTTGCGAGAACGAAATGCGATTTCATCTTACTGAATGCCTGTAATCCACTGCATTGGGTTGAGCGTTTGATCGTTCTTGCGCAGTTCGAGATATAAGTGAGGCACAGCGTTTGAGGGCATAGTCCCCAGCGGCTCGCCAGTATCAACGGTTTGCCCTACATCGGCAGAAAGGCTGCCGAGGCCTGCAAGAATGGTGAAATAACCCGGACGCTTATGTTTAATAATAATCATGTTTGGGTATTGTCGGAAAGCGCCGGCAAACACGATTTGGCCCGAGGTAGGAGCAATCACCCAAGCGCCAGGCCTGGTTTTGAACAGAACGCCAAGACCATCAAGATTTTCTGGAGAGACCTCACCAAACTTTTTGCTAATGGTGCCTTGTGCTGGCAGAATTTCGTAGCGGCCACTGGTATCTGGCGCAAGGGTTGTTGATGATTGATGCTGTTGTTTGTTTGAAATTTTCCCTACCAACTCACGAATGCTTTTAGCTTTTTCTGCCATCCGTTTTATCTGTTCGGCGATTTTGCGGCGTTTTTTGAGTTCTTTTTGAATCAGAGCGCGGCGTTGGGTTAGTAAGCGTTTCATTTTTTGCGATTGCTTTTGAAGTGCCAGATAGTTTTGTTCCAGCTTGGTTTTCTCGGTATCCATTTCTTGACGAAGAGATGTACAGTTCCCAAGTTCGTGTTGCAGGTCCAAATTGTTTTGATGGGCCCATTTCATAAGTGACCGCATTAGAATAACGCCACGAATCAGCTCATCTGGGGTGACAGAGGCTTGTAGAAGATTGTCAGGACCATGGCGGGACAAACGGCCAATGGCGCTGATTAACCCTTGCATCTGTTCGTGCATTTTTTTGAGTGTGTCGGTTTTGAGGCGTCTGATTTTATCCAGTTCGCTGAGCTTTTTTTCATTCTCGCTAAGCTGCATTTCTGTTTGGCGATTTTGTTTTGAAACACTCACTAGTTGTTGGTTAATTTTTTTATAGGCATTGTCTGTCTGGATAGCCTGATTAAGTGTTGGTATGACCTCAGCTGAAAGAGAGAGAGGACATAGACAAAGTGTAAGGAATGTTTTTTTCATTGGTTACTCAGGTTTTAGCATTGACTGACCATCCCAATGATCAGGCTTTTGAATACCCAGTAAGTCTAAAACAGTTGGGGCGATATCTGCAAGCCCGGCTTCTTGTTGATGAAATTTCCGTTTGCTACCAACTAAAACAGCAGGGACAGGGGAGGTTGTGTGGGCCGTGTGCGGCTTGTCTTGGCTGGCGTTCAACATTTGTTCGATATTGCCATGATCAGCGGTAATGAGAAGTATGCCACCCGCTTTGAGAACGGAACTTTCAATTTGCCCCAGACATTGATCTAAAACTTCGATAGCTTTGATGGATGCTGGAAAGTTACCTGTGTGACCAACCATATCGGCGTTGGCATAGTTAACAACAATGACATCGTAGGTTTGGCTTTCAATGGCTTGGCAGAGTTGTTGTGTTAACTCGGCTGCCGCCATTTCTGGTTTTTCGTCATAGGTTGCAACTTTAGGAGAGGGAATAACAACTCGATCTTCGCCTTTAAACGGATCTTCGCGGCCTCCATTGAAAAAGTATGTAACGTGGGCGTACTTTTCTGTTTCAGCAATACGGAATTGTTTTAACTCGTTTTGCTCTAGAATTTCCCCCAGCGGTTGTTTGGGAGATTGTGCGGGAAATAGGGTTTTAAGAAGGGGAGTCAGCCAGCTGGCATATTCTGTCATGCCATAGATGGGTTGACCAACAACTGTTTTGCCACGTGGGAAATCTATGAAATCAGAGCAAGCTAGAGCTGAAAGAAGTTGCCGTACCCGATCAGCGCGGAAGTTCGCCATTAAAAAGGCATCCTTTTCTGCAGCGCCTTTATAGTTTTCATTAACATGTGGCGGGATGAATTCATCGGTTATATTCTGCCCATAACAGCTATCAATAAAAGAGAGCGGATCTTGAAATGTGGGGCCTTTAGCGGCAACGATGGCATCATAGGCTTGTTGGGTGCGCTGCCAATTTTGATCGCGGTCCATGGCATAATAACGGCCAGCTATCGTGGCGATTTGTGTGTTTGGATTTTGGCCGCAAAACAGGACCAAATCTTCAAGGAATTGTTTGGCACTTGTGGGCGGTGTATCGCGACCATCAAGAAAAACATGAAAGGAAATAGGGATGTTATTTGAGCTGAGTTCTGTGGCTAAAGCTTTGATATGGTTAATGTGGCTGTGCACGCCACCATCGGATAAAAGACCCATTAAATGGCATGTGCCTCCATTTTTTTTAAGGACGCTGAGCAGATCTTGTAGAACCAGGTTTTGATTAAGCGATCCGTCTGCAATGGCTTTGTGAATGCGCGGCAGGTCTTGAAGCATGATTTGCCCTGAGCCAATGGTGATATGTCCCACTTCTGAATTGCCCATTTGCCCGTCAGGCAGACCAACGGCCGGGCCGCTGGCGCCAATGGTGCGGAAAGGCGAATTTTTTTTAAGGCGATCCCAAACCGGCGTGTGAGCCTGGGCAATGGCGTTATCAGCCGTTGGAGAAGATTCTCCCCAGCCATCAAGAATACAAAGAACCAAAGGATGTTTCATGAGCGCTTATAAATTTTTTCAAACTATAACGTATCTGAATCAAGATCCAAAGTTCTTAGATTGAATTGTCAATGAGAATTTTTGAAAAAATAATCAATATATTAACAAAAAAGTAATGTGTGGTCTTTCATACTTTATTTATGCCTTTAGGTAATAAACTTCTAACAGATGAGGAAATTTTATGAAAAAACATCAATTAAAATATTTATTAATTCTGCCAATGCTGATGTTGGCAATGGGATCGCGTGCGGATCTTACAAAAGCCATGGAGGGGATTGATGGTGATTTGGTTAGAGCAGCTGTGCCGGCGCAATCGCAAAGTGTTGTTCGCACTGTTAAAGAAACGCATGTTGATGATAAAGAAGGGTTAACGCCAGCTGCAGCTCTTGCAGGGCAAGAAGCAGCTCCTGAAGAGCGTGTTAAAAGAGATGGCTGTGGTGCCTGCTGGGCTGGGACAAAACGTGTTTTCCGCAGAGGTATATCAGCTGCTGAAGATTTTTTAGATCGGTTAGAAGAACTGTATCCAACACTACGCGGTCATGCCGACAATGCCATGACTTGGTCGCAAGATATTGCGGCTATGGTGGGTAATGAAAAATTAGCACGCCAAATTGAAAAGCTTCGTAAAAAAGGTGGTGTATATGCCGAGAAGGCTGAACAGTGGCTGCAAATTGCTGAAAACAGTACAGTGCTTTTGAAACAAGCATCGACTTTTATGAATAGTTTTGATTTTGTAAATGGTAAAGAATTTTATATTCAAATGCGCGGTTTGTTGCCTGAAATTATCAAATATGCGTCAAGTGCCAAAAATGGATCTTTTGTTTTGGGTGATGAGGGGGATCACTTTAAGTTTTATGCCAAGCGCGGCTATGCAGACCCAACAGTTGAGCTGAATTTTGACATGCAGATTTTGGAGTTGCTGGGAACGGATTATTCAGCTGGACACGATGGGATTGGCTTTCAAGGCGATGATTTAGATGTTTACCGAGCCTGGGTTCATAAAATGAACAGTGCCGAATCTGGCGTGGGTAGACCATTGAAATCTACTCTTGAAGCTATGGTGAATACGTTTGCCAAAGTAGCACGGGTGACATTGGATCGTGAAGCTGGAACCATTTCTTTTGGATCAGACACTTTAGATACAAAAAAGGAATCAATCCTAACCATTCGTTTGCCTGGGTTTGATCCAAGCTGGACGCCTGTTGCTGAAGCTGTGGTAGAGGAAGAAGCTGCTGCTGCGCCAGATTCTGTTGAGCCTATTGCTCCGCCGGCTGCTGAGGGCGATGACAGAGGTGACCCTATATCAGTTGATGAAGCTGCTGCTTTTGCTCCTGCAAATGTTCCAGGAATTGCCGATGCTATGCTTGCAGAGGAAGCAGGAGAAGCCGCCGCTGGTGGTGACAACGATGTTGCAACTTCTGGAAAAGGTAACGGTGGCGATCTAGCGGAGGCCGCTGCTGTTAGTGAAGGTGAAGCTGTAAACGGCCAAGGCGAAGGTGGAACTGAAGACGGAACTGTTAACGGTGCCGCTGATGATGCAGCTGAAAATGAAGTTTCTGTCTAAAAAACACTGAATAATTCAGATCCTTAAAGCCCCCAGATTTGGGGGTTTTTTAATTAATTTGACAAACCAACTCAGACTATGAAAGAATATTAAAAATATCAGGGAGAATATATTATGAAACTTTTGCAACACGTACTTCTATTGTTTGTATGTACTTTCTTTTTTACTAAAGCGGACAAGCCCTTTAGGTTGCCGGCTTACTCGATGTCAGATAAGCAGGTAATTAATATCCGTTCTAGTCTTAATCGTTTTGCGCCAAATGATAAGGCCCTTAGAGATTCAGTGTTTAGTGTTATGCCATGGATACTTTCGCCAGAGTGGAGAAAATTTGAAATAGAAGAGAATCTCCCTTCGATTGTTAGGCCGCTTTGTCTAATGGGCCAAAATGTTTATTTGCCCAAATACATAGACAAGCTAAATAAAATTATAAACCATGCATTACGAGATTTGATCAAACATGAGTTTGAAGAAGCAAGGAAAGGAAAGCAAAAAAGAGAAAAAGTACATTTATCTGAATATGTGGGAACTAATTTAGCTCGGAAAGCCTTTTATAAAGCTGTGTTAGGAAATGAGTATGGCGATACAAAGAGTAAAGCTAGCTTAGATCGTTTGCTTCAGTTGCTTGAACACTTTTTAGTAGTAGCAGACGGCAATGATAATCCTAATATACAGGATATTAGCCGTATAACCACAATGGCGGAGACTTTATCTCGAGACAAATATGCTAGTGAGTTCCCTAAACTTTTAAAGGCAAAAAAACCAAAAACGCTAGAAGAGTCATTTTTCTTATTAGAGGGTTTAAAAGACAAAATTTTGCAACAATATAAACAAAAAAAATAAGTTAATTTTTATATCATTTTAATTAACCCCCAGATTTGGGGGTTTTTTATGTGGTTAGAATTAGAGTTTTTTATGAGTATGCATTAGATTCTCGCGTCGTTTCTTCGAAATTCCTTAGAATGACGTGTGAGTTGGATGAGATTGCCACGTTGGAGCTGCGCTCCGCCTCGCAATGACTGGTTTTGGGGCTGCCTGATCAAAACACCAGTCACCCTGAGGAGAAATGAAATTTCGACGTGAGGGTCTAAGTGAAGGCAGACAAAGATTCTCACGCGGATATGAAATCCGCTCAGAATGACGGGTTCTAGAATGAGATCATCACGTCGGCGTGAACGCCTCCTCATGATGACGATTTTGTGAGAGATTGCCAGGTCGGTTCATTCTTTCAAAATGACAGGTTTTATGGTTTTGGCTCTATTGCAATGATGGGTGAAGTGATGCCTCCTGCAATTTTTATCATTAGCAATAAATATGCTAATCTGAATAAAAAATGGTTCTGTAATGCCTTGGATGTTTTGTCTATTGCTTTTAACTAGCAGCGTTTGTTTTGCAAAAAACTATGAAGAAGATCTCCCTGTTGCTGGGGTAAATTTCCATTCGCAAGTTCCCTATTACTTGAGCAATATTGTTGCGGAAGAGTTCGACATGCTTAAAAAAGATGGCCGAATGATGATGGATGATAGAGAAGTCACGGTGGAAGATCGCCGGCAAATTATGTCTGTTTTACAGAATGTTGTGACGGACCATTGGCAATTTCATCATTTAGCAACTTCAGAAGTGGAAATTAGAGGGCAGCAAAGCTTTGTCCAGGGAGTTATCCGATTACATAGAGTGATGGATTTTGGTGAGCACGTTACAAAATTAAATGATTTATTTCATCGAAAATTTTTTCCCGTTTTTGGGTTGGATAAACATGCAGATTATGAATGGTATCGCATGCTTTTTCTGCATTTACAAATCACACAGAGTACTGAAGGAAAGTTTCATATGGAAAGGCGTTTAAAAGCTATGGAAAAGTTTTTTGTTTTTGATTCTTACCCTCTTAATACTAGAGATTTCTACAGCGTTTTTTCTGATATAAACTGGTTAACGCATTGTGCTTATTGGAGTCGATTTGAAATGGCTATGGAATCTTTAAATCCATCAACCCTGAAAGAGTCAAAAGATAAATTGTCCGAATTACGCCGGCAAATCTCAGGATGATTTTACAGGCATAATGCCTGAAGAAGTTCAAATAGATGTGAGATAAAGGGATAGGAAAAAGTAAATGAGTGCGTTATGATACGCCTCAAGGCATATTTGGACCGCGGCAATCGCCCGATGCTAGTAGTCCTCAGTGTTTTAACCGACATCAGCAAACGGTGGAACGGGGAGAAGCCCTACCTACCAACGCGATGTCATCAACGATGGGAGATAAACCTATGTTTAAATTATTTGGAAAAAAAAGTGTAACCTTCGGCTTGATTGCCCTCTTCCTTGCAGGTCCTTGTTTAGGGATCGGGCCTAATGGGTGTGTTGACGGTTACTGTCCTATGCCCGTGGCCTCCGGCGATAATAATGATGAAGAGCGCGAGGTAGAAAATCAGGAAGAGGTATCTACCCAGGAAAGCTGACAATAGCGGTAAAGAGAATCACCCCAAAGGAATAGGAAAAAAGTAGATAAGCGCGCTATAAAGAAAGCGCTATAGCGAAGCTGTTTTTTTTCTTGCATTGGATAAAAAAAGGGAGGTCTGGCCTAGATATGACTTATATAAGGGGGGCCAATTCGTAGCTTATGCGTTAGAGGATACACCATTTCCTCTGAACTTATACATGCCTAAAATATAGCTTGAAAATTTTGATGTAACTTATTACATTATAGTTAAGCTGTGTGCTTCGGGCGCAGTGAAACATATCTATTATTGCTTTAAGGAGAATAATAATGACGACATTTGATTTAAAACCCCTATTCCACTCAACAATTGGCTTTGACAGATTGGTCGACATGTTCGATCCTGGAACGCTGCAATCGCAAGCAAAGCCAGCAACTTATCCACCCTATAATATTGTTAAAACGGGTGAAGACCGATACGAAATTGTGATGGCCGTTGCTGGGTTTAGTAAAGACCAATTGCAAATCACCCTGCATGACAATACTCTAAAAGTTGAAGCAGCCACCACCAATACGGGTGATGAAAAAGTTGAATACCTACACAAAGGGATTGCGATGCGTGGTTTTGAGAAGAGCTTCCAGTTGGCTGACTTTATTAAGGTGAAAGATGTTGTACTACGGAATGGATTGTTAACGGTATCTTTGCAACGTGAAGTGCCAGAGGAACGCAAGCCGCGGACGATTGCGATTAGTGAAGATGTTGAGTCAGCGCCAAGCAACAAGCAACTCAAATCATAAGGAGGTAGGTATGAATACTTTAACCAAAGCTGCCCTGTTAACTCCGCTTATGTTTGCAGCCATTAATCCGATCTATGCAAGTGAGGGGCCTTTATTAGAGCCTGTTTTCAGCAGGCCCAGTGCTCAAAGCTTGATGGATGTAACGGGTCCTGGCCAAAGGCTTGAGAAAACCAAAAAGGGATATCGTTTTGAAATGGCCCTGCCTGGCTTTGATAAAAAAGATGTGACCATCACCATCGCGGATGGGAATATTTTAACAATCAAAGCTGTGCATAAAACAGAGTCAAAAGAGCAACAAGGTGAGATGATTTTTGATTCGCTGGTTGAACAAAACCAAGTAAATCAGGTGATTAAATTGGAAGATCCCATTGAAGAAAAATCCATTCATGCCACCATGAAAAATGGCATTTTGACGATTAATATGAAAACAGACAAAATGAAAAAGCGTAAGTCTGTGATCAAGATTAATTAAGGTACAGAATTATTGCACGCCCTGGCACTTGCCTGGGGTGTGCGATATTATGTTGCACGTTGATGAAATCATGCTATTTTGTGATTAACCTTTTATATGGGGCCATAGCTCAGTTGGGAGAGCGCTACAATGGCATTGTAGAGGTC
>DLRV01000008.1:7898-41196 GCA_002500565.1 Holosporaceae bacterium UBA7879 | reverse complement strand
TGGGAGAGCGCTACAATGGCATTGTAGAGGTCAGCGGTTCGAGCCCGCTTGGCTCCACCACTTAAATTCAAATGATTGAGAAATTAAAGAAAAATATTAAAGATGCCTCCTTGAAGGGCCACCTACTGGTTGCTTCTCCCCATCTGGCAGATGAGGTTTTCGCCAGCTCGGTTATATTTGTTTGTAACCATGACAATGATGGCGCGTTGGGTTTGATGATCAACCGCCCTTTGGAAACTGTGACGTTTATGGAGTTAATGGCACAGCTGGATCTTAAAAGTGCACCGAGCTTTGCTGATAAGAGACTGCATTTTGGTGGGCCCATGGATGTGAACCGTGGCTTTATTCTGCATGAGCCGCTTATATCAAAGCTTGATGAAACCAAGGAAATGCCTATTACATCAGACATTGCGCTTTCGACCAGTATTGATTATTTCAAATTAGCCCAAAACAAGCCTGAAAGTGTTCCTGCTGATAAGATGATTGTTGCCATTGGATATGCAGGATGGACAAAGGGACAGTTAGAGGATGAGATTAGAGCCGGAGACTGGCTGTCTTTACCAGCAGAGAGTCAGCTCATTTTTAACACGCCTGCCAAAAGCTTGTGGCGACAAGCGTATCAACATCTGAACATTGAACCGTATCAAGTAAGCGAACGTGTTGGTTACGTCTAATCTAACGGCGGTTGTATCAACCGATGCGTTTGTACACCTTGAGGGTTTGTCGAAGGTGTGCCTTTAAAGCGAAAAAATGTATAAGACAAGGTGATGGTTTCAACATCATCCATGGCAGGGTCCTCAGTAATTTCAGGATCAATATAAAAAAGTAAAGGCATATCAACAGATTGATGTGGTTCAAGACGCTGTTCTAGAAAACAAAAGCATTCTACTTTTTGAAAAAAACCACCCGCCTTATCAGGCGTAACATTGTATGTGGCCATACCAACGACTGGTTCATCGCTGGTATTAACGACGTGGTAAACAGCAAAGGCGCTTTCCCCAGCGCGGATGGAAATTTCTTTTTGCAAGGGCTGAAATTTCCAGGGAAGGTTGCCATTTACAGTGCCGGTAAAACGAATGGTAAAACGACGGTTTTTGATTTTTTTAGCAAAACCTGTTGCAACTTGCGTTGTTCCCCCATAGCCGGTTTGTTGACAGAAAATGCGATATAAAGGAACCGCAGCAAAAGACAAACCAATCATGGCCAACACCAATCCAATTAAAAGAAGAAGTGTTTTGGTGTTGTTTTGGCCCGTCACGATTGTAGTTTGAGCAAAGTTGCGATGTAGATTAAGGCGATAAAGAAAGCAATAATTACACCAACAAAAACGTTTTTAGAGCGTAGGGCGGAAGTTTTCTTTTTCATAGTCTTTAACCTATTTTTAAATAAAAAATTAACAGCACATGCATGGCAAATAAATAGATAATACTGAATTTAAACAAAGCCATGGGAGAGGCCTGATTTACTTTTAGTTGATGTGCTGTGTGAATAAACTTAATTGAAATGAGGGCCGCTATAACGGTTAAGATCCATCCATGAATATTGATTATATAGGGTAAAAAGCCAAAAATAGCCGTGATCCAGGTATAGAAGGCGATTTGTTTTAATGTATGTTTAAGACCATGGGTGTTGGGAAGCATTGGGATATGGGCGGCTTGATAATCTGCTTTAAAGTGGATAGCAAGAGCCCAAAAGTGCGGCAGGGTCCAGAAAAATATAAGCCCAAACAAATAAACAGGCACCCACGAAAACGTTGGCGTGATGCTAAACCAACCAATGACTGGGGGAAGAGCGCCGGCAATGCCGCCCCAGACGATGTTATAGGGTGTATTTGGCTTTAGAAGAACAGTATAGAAATAACCATAAAAGAAAATGGTAAGACCCAATAAAAAGGCAGGTAGGTAGCCAACCAAAAAAGCCATCAGAAAAACAGAACTGATGGAGAGCATCACACCTAAGATCAGAGCTTCTTGAGGAGGGATTAGGCCTTGGGGAATAGGGCGATTGTTGGTGCGCTTCATAAGAGCATCTGTTTTATATTCAAGGGCCATATTAAGAGCGGCTGATCCACCTGCACCAATAGAAATTAGCAATAAAGCGATCAGATTAAGCGCAGACAAGGGTTCATTCAAGGCCGCAAGCATGCCAATTAAAGCTGTGAAGATAGAGAGCGCCATAACCCGTGGTTTAAGGAGTTGGATGTAAGCGCTGAGAAGGGTTTTATCGATTGCTTGTGCTGTTGGGGTTTGGCTTATGCTTCCCATATTTTCAAGACCCTTTTAAATCAGGTTGGCGATCGAAACTGTGGTAAGGCGGGGGAGAGGACACGGTCCATTCAAGTGTATCGGCGCTAGGGCCCCAAGGATTAGGCGGACATTTTTTACCATAGCGTAGCGTGTAAAACATAACGTAAATAAAAAATAATGCAGCTGCAAAAGAGAGATAAGCGCCTATACTTGAAACATAGTTCCATCCTTTGAAAGCATCGGGATAATCAGCAACCCGGCGCGGCATCCCAGCAAGGCCTAGAAAATGCATGGGAAAGAAAACCAAGTTCACGCCAATAAAGGTAAGCCAGAAATGTATCTTGCCGAGTGTTTCTGGATATTGGCGACCTGACATTTTACCTATCCAGTAATAAATGCCGGCAAAAATGGCAAACAGTGATCCCATGGATAAAACGTAGTGGAAATGCCCAACAACATAATAGGTGTCATGCAAAGCGATATCAAGAGAGCTATTGGCCAGCACAACACCAGTTAAGCCCCCAATCGTGAACAGAATTAAAAAACCAATGGCGAATAACATCGGGGTTTTAAAGCTGATAGATCCCCCCCACATCGTGGCAATCCAACTGAAAACTTTGACACCTGTGGGAACTGCAATAATCATCGTGGCAGCGGTGAAGTAGGCATTTACGTCAACACTCATACCAACGGTAAACATGTGATGGGCCCAGACCAACAAGCCAACGGCGCCAATACCAACACTGGCATAGACCATGCCAAGATAGCCAAAAACAGGTTTTTTAGAAAAGGTTGCTATAACCTGGCTGATGATACCAAAGCCAGGCAAGATCATAATGTAAACTTCTGGATGGCCAAAAAACCAAAATAGATGTTGGAACAATACGGGATCTCCACCGCCTGCTGGATCAAAAAATGATGTTGCGAAACCGCGGTCAGTTAACAACATGGTTATAGCGCCAGCTAAAACAGGGACAGAGATGATAAGGAGAAAGGCGGTAATCAGCATCGCCCAGACAAACAAAGGCATTTTATGCAATGTCATTTTTGGCGTGCGCATGTTTAAGATGGTCACAACAAAATTGATGGCGCCAAGTATCGAAGAGGCGCCTGCAATATGAAGGCCAACCAACATAAAGTCAGTGGCAGCGCTGCTATGACCAAATGACTTACCGCTAAGGGGGGGATAAAATGTCCAACCCGTCCCCGCACCACCTTGAGCAAAAAAGGCCGCAAACATCATAAGAAGTGCAGGGATAAGAAGCCAAAAACTGATGTTGTTTAGGCGGGGAAAAGCCATGTCTGGTGCGCCAATCATAAGGGGAACAAACCAATTGCCGAAGCCACCAATCAGTGCTGGCATGACCATGAAAAAGATCATGAGCAATCCATGTAAAGTGATGATGACGTTGTAGAATTGATAGTTATCTGCGGAGATGAATCCCTGACCTGGCTCCATTAGTTGAAGGCGGATCATCATTGAAAGAATGCCACCGAGAAGGCCGGCAAAAACCGCAAAGACAATGTAAAGCGTGCCAATGTCTTTATGATTGGTGGAGCAAAGCCAACGTATTAGACCGGTAGGATGTGTGTTTGACATGATCGTCCTTTATTCATATTTTTTGCGGGCGCGTTCAACCCATTGGTTAAATTCTTGCTCTGAAACAACATGAACTTCGATGGGCATCATCCCGTGTTTTGGCCCGCAAAGTTCAGAGCATTGACCGTAATAGACACCTGGTTTTGTCGCCATGAACCAGGTTTCATTAATTCGTCCAGGCACACAATCTTTTTTAACGCCCATGGCAGGCAGTGCCCAGCTATGAATAACATCGTTGGCTGTAGTAAGAATACGAATCTTCTTATTCACGGGTACATAAACCGGATTGTCTACTGAAAGTAAACGCAATTGTCCTGGTTTGAGATCTTTTTCTGGAACAAGATAACTATCAAAACTAAAGTTGCCATGATCGGGATACTCGTAGGTCCAATACCATTGTTTACCAATAACTTTGATCGTCATATCTGCTTGAGGCGCAGCATCCATATAATAAAGTAATCGGAAAGAGGGATAGGCCATAAAAAGGAGAATGACGACAGGAAGAAGGGTCCAGATAACTTCGAGCGTTACGTTGTGCGACCAAGTTTGGGGTATTGGGTTTTTGCTGGCTCTGTAACGCCAAATCACCCAAAAAATTAGTCCTATGACGAGGATGGCAATGCAGGCAATGATGATAAGCATGAGGTTGTGAAATGAGATCAGTTGTTCCATCACTGGACTGGCAGCGTTTTGAAAACCAATTTGCCAGTTTTTAGGCGCATCTGCAAAAATGACTTGGCCCGGAATAAGCAAGGCCAGAACCCAAAAAATGTTACAATTTCTTAAATTTTGCATTTTCACAATACCCTTAAGTGCGATACTATCAAATCCTGAGCTAAACAACCAGCCATAGCCTAAAAATTTGAGGATTTAATGACGCAGCTTCGTTCTATTAGAATTGGGTGTCAAGATAACCCCGACAGCCTGTTTTTTATTATTCATGGTTATGGGGCTTCAGCAGAAAACATTGCACCGCTTGCGAATGCCTTCACAGAAATGTTTCCAAAAGCGCTGTTTATTGTTCCTAATGCCCCGCATCCACATCCTTTAGATCCATCCGGTACTATGTGGTTTGAGATTACAGAACTATCTGAGCCTGTTTTAAATAAGGGCTTAAAGGAGGCTGTGCCTCTATTAAGGGATGAAATTAAGTATTATCAAGAATTCTACAAAGTGCCGTCAGAAAAAACCGTAGTCATGGGCTTCTCCCAAGGCTCTATGATTGCTTTGGCTTTGAATCAATGGGGTAAAACAGTTGCTAATACGATTATTGGCTTTTCAGGCGGGTTGCCTTTTGAGCCGCCAAGTTGTGATAAAAATGTTCGATATCTTTTGATTCATGGTACAGCTGATGCGGTTGTGGTTCCTGAGCGCGGTAAAGAAGCTTATGAGCGATTGCAGAAAGCTGGTTGCAAAGTAGAGTTAAAAATGATTCCAGGTTTAGATCATGCCATCGATGCGCATGCGGTTGAAAGCGCACTGGAATTTTTACAAAGAGAGAGTCTATGACAACGCCAATTGCACTTATGGGCGCGTCAGGCATGGTTGGGCAAACAGTAATTGCAGCTTTAGCTAATGACCAATCCTATAAAATTGTTGAGATTACCGGATCAGAAAAACGACACAATAGACTATATGGTGAAGAGGCGCAGTGGCTATTATCGATGCCTTGTCCTGAACCAGTTAAGTCACTTGCGTTTACTTCGTTTGATGCGATTAAAAGTAAATACGTTATTTCGGCGTTACCATCTGATGTGGCTTACACAATTGAGCCGGCCTTGGCACAAAAAGGGCATGTTGTTTTTAGCAATGCAGCCGCGCATCGTCTCAGCAATGAAGCTGCCATGATTGTGCCTGAAATCAACCCCCAAATTTTAGAGCGCGCTTTGCCGAATCGAAAGGCAGGCATGATTGTGACAAACCCGAATTGTGTGGTTTCAATTGTCTCACTGGCTTTGGCGCCGTTTTTTGAGGTCGGATTGATTAAGGCGATTTCAATGACAACTTTACAGTCGGCGAGTGGCGCTGGTTATCCAGGTGTGGCAAGCCTTGATTTGCTAAGCAATGTTGTTCCCTATATTCCTGAAGAAGAAACAAAAATTTCTCTAGAGTTGCGGCATCTTTTTGAGAATGTTGATGTTCCTATTTCTGTTCAATGTAATAGAGTGCCGATCCGAGTTGGCCATATGGCGTCCATAGAGCTGACACTGGCGGATCATCTTTCAGTGATTGAGGCAAAGCGACTGATGAAAAACTGGAGTGAAAGCCATGGAGATATGCTTATTGTGCATGACAATCCAACTTTACCACAGCCCATGAAAAGCCTTTCTGACTTTGATATGCGGGTACATGTGGGCCGTGTGCAAATGGGGCTATCAGATCGACACATACGGTTTTGTGTGCTGGGAGATAATTTGGCCAGAGGCGCAGCTGGCGCTGCAATTGGTAACATGAAATTATATGATGAGTTTGTGAAATGAGATCAGTCACAGTTGCAAAATTTGGCGGATCATCATTAAGCACTGCTGCGGGTATTAAGCGCTGTTTAAATCTGATTAAAACACAAGAATATCAAGTGGTTGTTGTGAGTGCCAATGGCAAGATGACGCAAAACTTAGACCTTTTGGTTTTGTATCATCGTCAATCTAATACACAGGCTTTTGGGCAAATTTGGGCCAAAATAACATCATTTTATGATGCAATTTTGACTGAATTGAGCCTAAATTCGATCAAAACGAGCCGTTTTTTGACGCTTTTGATGGCCTTGAAAGATGAATTTAATAACCAGGAGGGGTCGTCTGATGCTTTTCGCGATCGTATTTTGGCTTATGGTGAATACCTCTCAGCCGGGTTATTGAACGAATTAGCTGATTTTCATTTTGTCCCTGCAACACAACTTATTAGAACTAACAATATGTATGGAGCTGCAGAGCCAGATGCTCCTGCTATTCGAAAAAATGTTGATGTTTTGATCAATGAACATGATTTTTCGAAAAAGCCTTTACTGACGCAGGGCTTTGTTGGATGCGATGATGACGGCAATGCAACAACACTTGGCTTTGAGGGGAGTGATTTTTCAGCAGCCTTGTTGTCAGAGGCTTTTGAAGCGGAGAGCTTAACAATTTGGACGGATGTTGCGGGTATATATACTGGCGATCCGCGGTATATCCAACATGCTTTAGGGATTGACCAAATGAGCTATGCCTTTGCTGAACGGATTTGTCAGTATGGTGCGCGCGTTTTACATCCGCGCACACTTGAGCCTCTTAAGCGTGCAAATATTCCCCTAAACGTACGGTCAACTTTAGAAAGCAACAAGCCTGGAACACTGATTACCAATCAAGGTGTTGATTCAATGCCGGTGATTACAAGTCAGGTGTCAAAAATCTGGCTTCATCATTTTGATGCTGAAACACTTGAACACTTGCAACAATTTCATCCAATTAAGATTGTATCGATAACTGAACCTTTTTCTTTGGCGATAATTGAAACGCAAAATGCTGTTTCACAAATTGAATTGATGCAACAGATTCATGAATGTTGGCTTGTAATGCAGAAAGAGAAAAAGTATGCGCGTTAATATTATTGGGCCTGGGAAAACAGGTAAATTTGTTAAAGACTTTTTGGCGCCGGAAGAAATTATGCATGTGTTTTCAAACAGTCATCCACCAACGTTATCAAAGTTACAAGAGGCAGATTTATCGATTGTGTTTGTTGATGGTGGGGGAATGACAGAGTTGATTCCTTTGCTATTAGAAGCAGGTAAGCCAGTTGTTACAGGCAGCACGGCTGTGACATGGCCGAGCGAATTGGATCAACAATTGCGATCTATGAAGATTGGCTGGATTCGGGCTGCTAATTTTAGCCCGATGGTTAATTTCTTTTTCTATCTTACGCGTAAGCTAGCCAACTCAAAAAAAATACTTGGTGATCCAGCAGCTGAGATTTACGAAGTGCATCACATAACAAAAAGAGACAAACCAAGTGGGACAGCTCTGCGATTGGCCCATGACTTGAGCTGGTCAGGTGTTGAAATTAAAGCTGAGCGCCTGGAAGATTATGCGGGTATTCACCGATTGACATTGGAAAATGAAAGAGAAAGACTGACAATTGAACATGAAAGTTTTTCCCGGGCTATGTACGCACAGGGAGCTGTTGAAGCTGCGCGAATTTTGTTCCGCTCGCCTGAGATGGTTGGATTAATTAATTATGAGGAATTGATGTATGACATCTTTGATTCTGGACAATAAGACATTGAAGAATTGGCCGGTGATTACGGCGCTGGTAACGCCATTTAGAGACGGTGCTGTTGATTTAAAAGCGTTGAGTTTTTTGCTGAAAAAACAGCAGGATCAAGGCTGCGCTGCGCTGATTTTAGGCAGTACTGGTGAAGCTTTTTCTTTAACGGCTGATGAGAGAGCGTCTGTTTTAGATTTGTCGATAAGCATGGACTTGCGCGTGCCGCTAGTCGTGGGTGTGACGGATTGCTCTTATGCGCGTGTACTAGATAATATCAAGCAAGCGAATCAACGAAATATTCAAGCGATTCTGGTTTCATTGCCACCTTATTTTCGCCCTGGACCAGCTGGACAAAAAGAGTTTTTTCAATCGGTTCTTGATCACTCTGAGCACCCTGTGATTTTGTATAATCATCCTGGCCGTGCTGGTGTTGTCATTGATCCGAGTGTGGTTGCTGCGTTGGTAGGTCATCCAAAGCTTTTGGCGGTAAAGCATTCTGCTCCTGACCGCGCCTCATTAAAGTTGCTGCGACAACAAGCGCCGACGGTTCCGGTTTATTTAGGAGATGATGCTTTGTTTTTTGATTATTGTTCTGAAGGTGTGGTTGGCCTTATATCTGTCATGGCGAATGCATGGCCTGGTAAAACAAAGGCTTATGTTGAAGGCTGCATGAATGGTACCATCACGGCACCATTAGATGTATTTGATGGTTTGGAGCAGGCTGTAAACCCGCTGCCTATTAAAGGTGTTTTATCACTGATGTATGATATTCAACCGGATGTACGGCTGCCTTTATCATTTAAAGATCTATCTGATAAAGCGTTATTGGAAAAAGCCATTGATTATATGGCCAATTGGACAACTTAAAATATAAAGGGAAAAAATGAGCAAAGATTTAAAACCAGAAGAATTCCTAGACTTTCTTGGCCAGCTTCAGAAAGGGGAGATTCGCGCCGCTGAGCCAACGGCAAGTGGCTGGCAAGTAAATGCATGGGTTAAAGAAGGCATCCTGTCCATTTTTAAGCAGGCGGAAATGAAGGAAATTCATGAATGGCCTGGATATATTGATAAAGATTTTCTTCTTCCGCGGGCTTTCTCGTTAGAAGATCAAGTTCGAGTTGTGCCAGCTGGAAGTGCCGTTCGGCCAGGGGCTTATGTGGGACCGAAGGTGGTTATTATGCCGCCCAGTTATATTAACATCGGTGCCTATGTTGGGGCTGGGACTATGGTGGATAGTCATGTTTTGGTTGGTTCTTGTGCCCAAATTGGGGAAAATATCCACTTGTCAGCAAATGTGCAAATCGGCGGGGTGCTTGAGCCCGTTTCAGCGCAACCCGTGATTGTTGAGGATAATGCCTTTATTGGTGCAGGATCACAGATTCTTGAGGGTGTGCGTATTGGTAAAGGTGCTGTAATTGCCCCAAATGTGACGCTGACAAAATCTGTTGATGTTTTTGATCTGGTTGCTGAGAAACGACTTGAGCGCGGTTCAGACATTCCAGAGAATGCAGTTGTGATTCCAGGATCAAAAGCACTTTCAGCGCCATGGGCCAGGGAGCATGGATTGTCGAAGTATTGTGCAATGATTGTTAAATACCGTGATCAGAAATCATCTGCAGCGACTGTTCTGGAAGATGTTTTAAGGTGAAAATATGTTCTTTTTTCGGAAAATGTCAGCGGCCGGAAATGATTTTATCGTTGTAGATGAGAGAGCTGGTGATGAATATGACTGGCGTCCGATTAGCGTTAAATGGCTTTGTGATCGCAAAAATGGTGTTGGCGCTGACCAGTTGTTAGTTATACGCTCATCAGCTAAGGCTGATGCTAAAATGTTGGTTTATAATGCGGATGGATCTTCCGCCGCGCAATGTGGGAACGGTTTGCGTGCTATCACAAAATATATTTTGAATGGTAACAATTTTGGTCTAACACAGCTGCACCTTGAAACTGGACATGGCTCTATTCATAAATGTCAAAAGTTGAGTGGTGAAGTTTTTATGGTTCAGCTGGGTTGGCCAACTTTGTATCAAACACCGCTTGAAAACCCTGACCCGGAACGATTGAAAAATCCATTGCATGTTTCAACTGGAAATCATCACTTGGTTTTATGGACGGATTTTTTGAAGGATTTGGATATTAACCAACTAGGGGCAAAAGTGCAAAGTCAGTACCCAGATGGTGTGAATGTGCACTTTGTCCAATATGTAAATTCTGGCGAGATCTGTATCCGCCATTGGGAACTTGGTGTAGGTCCAACATTATCGTGTGGAAGTGGAACGGTGGCCTCAGTTTTTGCAGGGCATCAGTTAGAAGCATTAGATAACGAGGTTTTAATTCGTACTGATTCTCAGGAGGTTTATGTGGAAAAAAGGACGGACGGCTATTACTTAACTGGACGAGCAACAACAGTTTTTGATGGATGTATGAGAGAGCGGCCATGAAAACTTATCAACGAAGGCTTAAAACACTGGCTTCTGGGCATATATATAATCTGACTTATTGTCAATACACTGTGCCAAAACCTGAGAGCAAGGTGTATATGCAGGCGGCTTTGCATGGTGCTGAAATCCAGGGTTTAGCGGTGATTCGTCAGTTGCAAAAGCGCCTGAAAGAAATAGTTGTTCCTTTTGACTTTAAGCTTTTGCCTTTAGCAAACCCAAGCGCATTTGATACAAAGATGGGTGAATACGGCTATGGTCGATTTGATCCACGAACGGGTGTAAATTGGAATCGGGGATTTACTAACTTGTTGGTGGCCTCAGAATTTTTTGATGCTTTTGATTGTGATGCATTTATTTCTGAGCATGCCAACTTAGGTTTTGAGCATGCATTTAGGGCGTTCGAAAAAGCCATGCAAGAGCGAATAGATACTCTTGTCGAAAAGTCAACTCATCAGGCGCCCGAGGTGCAGTTGGCCTTGATCTTGCATCAAGAGGCTTTGGAGGCGGATTATATTTTTGATTTGCATTGTGATTCAATTTCAAAGCCATATGTGTACACACCCCAATATTTGATCGACAAACGTTTGAGGAACCTGACAGCACAACACTTTATTGCAACACCGTGTGAATTTTCACCCTGCTTTAATCAGGCAATTTTTTATCCATTTTGGGTCTTCACTGAGAAATGGAATCAGAAAAAAGGAGAGAATCAAGTGTCTCTTAAGCATGCTTTTACGTATGAACTTGGAAGTAAAGAGCGTTATTGCAGTTTTGCCGCTGAGGAGGCCGTTACTGGTTTGCTGAGCTACATATCTGATGTGGGCGATACAAATACAAATAGCCAGGCTTGGTGGTGTGCTGAGTCTTTTTACAAACGTTTGCGGGCGCCGTGTGGAGGTGTTTTTGAGAAAGCTTGTGAACTGGGAAAAATCCATTTAGCACAAGAGCCCATTGGTCAGTTGCATCAACTTTCTGAAGAAAGCTTAGAAAACTCAGTAATTACCTATGATAAAGATTTTATTCCTCTAACAATAACAGCTTCACCTGTTGTGCATCAGGGTGATGAGGTTGCTAAATTGATGACTCAATATCATGAGGTTATTTAGAAAAATTTCTGCAAAAGCTATTTTTGATGATAAATGATTATATGAGTGACAAGTATTGTTATCTAAGTTAAAATTTAAAAAAAAAATAGGGATGCTGACATGTTTAATAATAAAAGTCTTTTAATTTTAGTTGGGGCGATGTCTTTATCATTTGGGACCTCGGCAGAGGATGAACAAGTGAAATGTTACGGGGTTGCACCTGCAGGTACTAGCAATTGTGGCTATGCTAGCCATGCGGATGAAAAGAACAGCTGCCAAAGTAAGTCAGAGCTTGACTGTGAATGGAGTACCTGGGTATTTGTTGATTCCAAAGAAGAATGTGACAAAATGGGCGGCATTGTGGGTGAAGAGGCTGCCAAACTCGCGTCAAATGTTGAAGGTGAGATTTTGGGTGAAAAAGATTCACAGGAGAGAGCTGTTAATCACAACTGTAAATTATTGAAGGACCGCAAAAATTCTGATGAAAGTGAAGTTGTCCATTCACTTGAGAAAAATATAATTAAACCTTCTGAAAATGATCACAATGAGAAACCATCACAACCTGAAAAGAAAAGCTGGTTCCAGCGTCTTTTTGGATAAAGGGCATAGGTGCTTTTGATTATGGAGGTGTGGGGTTAGGAGCTCCGCACCTTCGTTTTTTTGATGCAGAAGATCGATAAAAACGTTGATTTGTAATGCACCAATGGATTCCACAACTATATTTAGAATACAGTAAATGGTGTTTGGCCAAAGGAAAGCTGTTGGGCTTAGGTGTTTATAAATAAAACGGTTGAGGGTGTGTGCTGAAACCTGGTATCTAGAGAGATGTGATATTGGAGTTTTTGAAAATGACCACCATTGTAAAAAACATTTTGCAAAACTACACATATGAAACTCCTGCAGTTCGAGGGAGAATTTCCCAACTTCTGCATCAAGGAGAATTGGCCGGCACAGGGCGCTTAATGATTTCAGCTGTGGATCAAGGATTTGAACATGGCCCCATTGATAGCTTTGCTATGCAACCTGAGGCATATGACCCATGTTTCCATTTCCGTTTTGCTTATGAAAATGGTCTATCAGGTTTAGCTGGACCGCTGGGCTTCTTGCAAGCAGGCGTAGACATGTATCCAGGGCAACTGCCCCTTATTCTGAAAATGAACAGTTCAAATAAACTTATTGATATAGCTGACCCTGACCAAGCTGTTACAGCAAGTATTGATGATGCTGTGCAGCTGGGGTGTGCTGCTATTGGCTTTACCATATATCCAGGATCTAATGCTTCATTGAGTCAGTTTCAAGAGCTCCAAGAGTTAAGTGCAGAAGCCCGCGCATGTGGTATGGCTGTGATCGTTTGGTCTTATCCAAGAGGTAATTTATCAACAGATGGTGAAACGGCACTGGATACTGTGAGTTATGGCGCGCACATGGCGTGCTTGCTTGGTGCGCATATTGTTAAAGTTAAGATTCCCAGTAATCACTTTGAAACAAAAAAATCAAAGCAGTTGATGATGGAGAATGGTGATTATGAAGAACTGGCTGACAGGATTTCTTTTGTCAAAAAGGCAAGCTTTGCAAAAAGACGATTGGTGATTTTTTCAGGCGGCGCAACCAAAAGTGACACGGACCTAATTTATGAAGTAAAGGCGATCCGTGCAGGCGGCGGCGATGGGTCAATTATTGGCCGTAATATTTTTCAACGTTCAGAAGCAGAGGCAAAAGTTTTGATGAAAAAGTTGATAGATTTATATAAGTAAATATTGAGAGATTATAAATTATGAAAATTACAGCAAACGAAATTAGAATTGGTAACGTTTTAGAATACAAGAACCGCTTATGGGTGGTTTCAAAAATTCAACATACCCAACCTGGAAAAGGCGGCGCTTATGTCCAAACTGAGTTGAAAGATATAAAATCTGGAACAAAGTTGAATGAGAGGTTTCGTTCAGGTGAAACCATTGAAAAAGCCCGACTGGATGAAGAAGAAAGGCAGTTTTTGTACCAAGATGGGGACTTATTGACTTTTATGGACCCAGAGACATTTGAACAAGTTTCGGTAAATCAAGAGTTAGCGGGAGAGCCAGTGCGGTTTATTCAAGAAGGCATGACAGTTACCATTGTTTATTATGAAGGTGAAGCGCTTAGTGTGAAGTTGCCTGATTCTGTAGTGGTTGAAGTTGTTGAAGCGGAGCCTGTTGTTAAGGGGCAAACGGCTTCCTCATCCTACAAACCTGCAATCCTTGAGAATGGTGTGCGTGTGTTGGTGCCGCCACACATCGATGCCGGAACGCGCATTGTGATTAATCCCCAAGATGGAACTTATATCGAACGAGCAAAGGATTAAATTATGGCAACAGTAACACAACGTTTGACCGCTGTTCCCATCGTTAATGTCATGGCACAAGCAGCCTTTAAAGCTGCGCGCGCATTAATCCGAGATTTCAATGAAGTTGAAAACTTGGTTGTAACGGACAAAGGTGCAGGTGATTTTGTTTCAACAGCAGACACGCGCGCTGAGAAAATCATCGCGAAAGAGCTTGAGAAAAGTTATCCAAATTATGGCTTTTTGATGGAAGAACAAGGAGCTGTTGGTAATCAAGATACGTATTGGGTGATTGATCCTTTAGATGGAACTTATAACTTTTTGCATAGCATCCCCCACTTTTGTATTTCCATTGCCCTGATTAAAAACGGGCAACCCTATGCCGGCATTATTTATGATCCCATGCGTGATGAATTGTTTTGGACAGAAAAAGGACGAGGCAGTTTCTTAAACAACCGTCGTTTGCGTATCTCGCCACGAAAAGAATTGCGTGGATCTCTGGTTATGGCTGTGTTGCATAATGTATATACACCATCACGGGCACCCCATGAACGAGCTTGTTTTGATGAGCTGTTTAAGCAAACGCGTTTTCGAGTTTTTGGGTCAGCGGCCTTGAACTTGGCTTATATTGCCGCAGGGCGAGCCGATATTTTTGTGGGCTTTGGCATGCAACAATGGGATGTGGCTGCTGGAAACTTGATTGTACAGGAGGCAGGTGGGAGCTTAAGTCCGTTTGATCCACGTCAAGATATTTGGAGTGGTGAAACGCTTATTGCAACAAACGACCAACTCATTGTTCCCGTTGAGCGGATTTTTAAATCATTCTGTAAAAAGGCTTGAGACAAGTTCAACGGCAAGCTTAGCTGTTTGATCCTGGTTATCTGTATCGGGGTTGAGCTCAACAACATCCATTGAACCTAGCCTACCTGATTGTTTGATGGCTTGAAAAACTTTTTGTGTTTGTTCTAAGGACAAGCCGTGCTCTACCGGTGTGCCAACACCAGGTGCCAGGGAGGGGTCTATTCCATCAATGTCAAAGCTGAAGTGAATGTGTGTATTGTTGGTGACTTTGGCAAAAATAGTTTCGAGAACTTGATCAATTCCCTGCTGGCGAACATCAGCCATGGTGAAAACAGACATCTGGCTTTGATCAACGGCGATTTGTTCACCTTCATCAACAGATCGAATGCCAATCATGTTGAATATGTTTTCTGCAAGAAATCCGCCCTTGTCTTTGATAAAGTTAACAAGCGGGGCAGGGCCTTGGCCTGTTAAAACACGAACAGGCATGCCGTGTATGTTGCCGGTTGGGCTGGTTTCTGGTGTGTTGAAGTCGGTATGGGCATCAAACCAGATAACCAAAAGATCTTTATTGTTTTTCATGCAATGATGACCCACAGCACCGAGAGAGCCCATGGCATAGGCATGATCCCCACCCAATACGAGGGGAGCATAGCCTCTGTTGATAATCTCCTCAACTTTTTCATAAAGAGCTGTATTCCAAGCTGTCAGGGCATCAAGGTGCTTTGCATTATCTTTTGAGTTAAATTTGGGATATTCTTGTGGTTCTTGAACATCGCCAAAGTCATGATGTGGAAGGGTTATCTGACCTATTAATCCTGCTTGCCGTAATGCATTAGGGCCATTTTTAGTGCCTGGAAGCGCACACCCCAAGCTGGAGGGAATTCCGCAAATACCTATTTTTTTTTTCATAGCCCTATGTTTGTATCAACGAAGGAATGAAGTTGCAAGGTTTTGAAATGTATTGGGGTGCACATCAATAGAGTTATTTTTGATAATAAATTCAAAAACATGTCCTTGAGTTACTTTGCCTTCTTTTTTCTTAAGTGGTTTTAATACTTCTGAGGCAAGCGCTTTAAAAAAGTCTTCTGGACGGGACTTATGATTAATCTTCTTTTGTTTGAGCTTGTCAGCAAATATATTGTTGATTGTAATTACAAGAGCACCATTGTATTTCCCTTCCGGATTGAGCATGAGGTCATTTATCAAATCTGAAGACATAGAAAACACTTCTTTGCCCTTTTTATTTTGTGCAGATAAGTTGAGTTGAATGGTTTGTTTTTTATTCGCCTTGTCATTTTTGATAACGGCAACGCTGCTTAAGTTAGAGTTGGCCTTTTTGAAAGGAATGAGCTTGGCCGCCATATCTAACTCTCTTGGAAAAAGCTTACGGCAGGCTGATTGAAAGCCAGGGTTTGCTTTTAAGTTTAGGGTTTGGACATTGATATCTTTTTCTTTTGATGTTTTATAGGTTAAGTGTCCGTCTTTAATGGAAAGGCAGGGATCATTGGAGCCGCCTATCCCAGCTGTTTGCATGGTGGCTTTTGCATCAATAACGGGCGTTGAAAAAATATCCGTTACAGTGGCATGTGCTTTGACATCTTTCATTGTTAACTCAAGAACGCCGGCGCTTCCAACGCTGATTTTATTATCAAATACTTTGAGGTGGCCAAGCGTGAGATGAAGCATTTCTCTTTTCAAAAAGCGCACCTGAATTTTTAAATTACTGAGGTTGAATTGAATCGGGGACTCATCCTTTTTGGTAAGTAAGAATTGTGCAGGGGCGTTGGAAGTGATGGTATAACCAAAAGGAAAGCCTGACACATTAAAATTTGGTTTCTTATTGGACACATTTTGGAGAATAAAGTTCTTTCCTTGATATTGCGTATTGAGAGCAGATGAAATTAAGTTTTGGCCATAAAACCATGCAGCTGAGTATATGGCAGCAATAGCGATAAGTAGAATTAGAAGATATTTAAATAATTTTTTCATGGTGCTCACAACCTGTTATTTTTGTTAATCTATCATAAATAAAATAAAGGCTAAAGTCATGTATGTTGGTGAAACTATTTTTTCTAAAATTATTGATGGAACACTGCCTGCAAACAAGGTGTATGAAGATGAGCATGTGCTGGCATTCCATGACATTAATCCACAAGCCAAGACACATGTATTGGTTATTCCTAAAAAGAAATACATCTCGTTTGATGATTTTATTCAAGAAGCAGATGAGAGGGAGATTTGTGCTTTTTATAAAGCTGTGCAAAAGATTGCTGCCGACTTAGGCCTTGCCAAGACGGGGTATAAATTAGTCAGTAATCACGGCGCAGATGCAGGTCAAGAAGTGTTTCATTATCATGTGCATTTGTTAGGCTCTGTTTAGATTTTAACCGCTTAAGAGAAAAAAGTCTAAGACCTTGCTTTTTAAGGCGACCTCACGCATTATCCAATTATTAACAATATGTTCATAATTGGATGAATAAACTAACGACTTGTTTCTATTTTGGGTGATGTTATGACTTTGCCCATCCCTTTAACGGTTCTTAAATCAGTTGGCTTTTGCCCCAAGTCTACAGGTGAAAAAGACATTACTGTGTATTGTTTAAATTCTGAAAATCAGATGATGCACAGTCTGATGGAGGTGCATTATCAAGGTTTCAAGGTTCATTACCAACAAGTTGCAGACGATTTGTTAACCAATATGCTGAGTCAGCAAACTTTTCAGCAACACACAAAAAATAAAAATTCTTCGAGTGCGCTTGAGACGTTAGATGACCTTTTGCAAATCGGTTTGGAACGTCAAGCCTCAGACATTCATTTGGTGGCCGGTGAGGATAATGTGGCTGTTCGTTTGCGTTGTGATGGCTGTTTGCTGCCTTTGAAAACGCTCTACACTGACCAAGCAAAAAAGTTAAAAAATGCGATTAAAGTTAGAGCGCAAATGGATGTGGCTGAAAAAAGGCAACCGCAATCGGGAAGTTTTCGACACTCACTGCAAGGCACTAAGTATGAAGTTCGGGTTTCAACCCATCCAACACTTTTTGGTGAAAGCACGGTTTTAAGGCTTTTGACTAAGTCGCCCTATCAACAAAACCTTGAGGACTTGGGCTTTGCTGAGGAGGTTGTAAATCGTTTGACCGCTGCTGGTCGCGCTGTTGCTGGCATGATCATTCTGACTGGGCCAACGGGATCTGGGAAAACGACAACGCTGTATAGTGTGTTGAAGAAAATGGATTTGGAGAAAAAGAACATTATGACACTGGAGCAACCAGTGGAATATTTCATGCCGTGCATTCGGCAAACTGAAGTGCGAGAGGGAGGAGCTTTGACCTTTGCCGCTGGTGTAAGGTCCATTTTGCGGCAAGATCCTGATGTGATTTTAATTGGTGAAATCCGGGATGCTGAAACTGCTGCTATGGCGATGCGGGCAGCTATGACAGGCCACTTGGTTTTAACAACGGTCCACACACGAGATGCTTGGGGCGTGTTGACACGTTTGGAAGAATTAGGTGTTCCAGGGCGTCATATTCGTGATTTGGTGACGGTTATTGTTGCCCAGCGCTTGATGCGTCGATTATGCCAAAACTGCAAAAGTGAAACTTCTGTTCCTGTCGGAATGGTAAAATGGTTTGAGAAGCTTGGTTTGGACAAACCGCCTAAAGTTTATACAGCTGTTGGGTGCGACCAGTGCTTTCATACTGGATATAAAGGACGTTTTGCGATTGGAGAGATGCTAACACGTGAAGAAATTTTGGCTGGTGATAAAGAGGCAGATGTTCAAGATTTTAGCACAGCTTTTCTGCGGCAAGGGCTTGAGAAGGTAGCAAAAGGTGAAACCACCTTTGATGAAGTTTTAAAACATGTTGGCATAGACCATAACAATCTCATGGCAAAAGCATGACCCTTTTACAGAAGAAAATTCCACGTTCAATCTTAATGGGTTTTTATTGGCACTTGCATTACTGTTTGAAAGCGGGATTGGATATTGAGCAAGCGCTAAAAGCTTTTGATAATCAGAACCTGAGCCGTTTGTTTAAACAAGAGCTTGAAGATATAGTGAAAAAATATCAGCAAGGCTATCTACTTTCATCGGTATTTGATCGGCCAAGTTTTCAAGACCGTTCGATGGTGCGATCTTTGCTTAAAGCTGCTGAATCTTCTGGACAATATATGCAAGTCTTTGCCGGCTTGGCAGAGTATCAAGCCTGGAAAATAGACATGCAAGCCAAGATAGCGCGTCTTCTAAGCTATCCCCTATTTATGGTGTTAGTTGGGCTGGTTTTGCTTGGGGTCACTTTGTTTGTTTTGATCCCTGACTTATACCCACTCTTGAAAGAAATGGTTGAAGATCAGCCAACTCATCTAGATGGGTTGTATCAATTTGTGATGTGGTGTAATCGTAACACGTCCTTATTGTTGGTGGGGTTGTTTGTCCCAATTGTTGGCGTGGGTGTTTTGCTAAAGTTTAGCCGGAAGATGCGGATATGGTTCCAACAAAAACTATTCCTCTGGTCGCCTTTTTCAAGAATTATTCGTGTGGCAGAGACGGCGCAATTTAGTCAAATTATGCATTTGCTTTTGGTTTATGATGTGCGACTGGTGTCTGGATTAAAGCAAATATCAGAAACGCATCCATGGAGTTTTTGTCGAGATACCTATAAAAATGTCCAACAGAAAATAACCAGTGGACAAAGTTTATCAGAGGCTTTTTCCGAGGCACAATTGTTTGCCTCCTTGTTTAACCAAGTTTTGTTGGCTGGCGAGGTTTCAGGCAACTTGGTGCAATCTCTGCAGCATGCATCACTGTATTTTGATCAGGTTTTTAAACGCAAGATGGATTCTTTATTAAGGATAATCCCCCTTGTTGTTCTTGGAAGTGTTGGTTGCATCTTGGTTTTTATTTTGGTGCAGGTTATTTTGCCTTTATATAGTGTGGCGGCTATGGCAGGGGGGCAAGCATGAAGATCATGAAGCATAGACAATACTACCTGCGATGTATAGGTAGCAGTTATTCTTTGGGTTTGCCTCAAGGCGATGAATCAATCGAGAGTATTTTTACGGGCACACTTGAAGGTTTGCAAAAGTTTTTACAAGAAAATAACAAAGTAGCAGAATATCCACTGATCATTGATTTAGCTGATGCAGGTGTTTTTTTTAGCCAAACTCAGCCAAATTCAGAGGCAGACCTTTATTTCGAAATTGTTATCCCGGGTTTCGATAGTTGGTATTTGATTGTGACTGACTCTAGGAACCAGGTGGAAGATATCTACAAAATGTGGTCGGGGCCGATTAGTGTGACGGTGGGCTTTGTTGATCAAATGATTGCAGCTATTCATGCACAACTATCAAATAAACAGCCGATGGTTTTGGTGCAGCCTACATCTAGTGCTTGTTTATGTGTAGGTTTGGACAATGGGCAAATCGTATTTATGTATATGGATGGTCGCTATAGCGATAAGGATGATTTAGAGAAAAGTATTCCAGATGATCTTAAAGACCGATGGTGTAAAATGGGAATGCAAAAAATTGAGGAAGTTATATTTATTTCTAACAACAGCGCTCTATCAGATGCAAGATATCTTGATATAAAAAATAAAAACCTTCGAGGAAAAGATTTGAGTCGGCAAAAATTAGCCAGACAAAAACTTGGGTTGTGGGCCGCTTTGGCTATTTTTTCTGGCGGTCTTTTTGCCTATCTTCTCTGGGATTTCTTTTAGTCAGATCCACCCTGCACAATTGAATAACATCGTTCAGAGCCTCTGCTGAAAAGTTTTAGAATTTTTGACCAACTGTAATGTGGCGTAATTGCTTGTAAAAGAGTTGTGATCTGTTCTTGAGGGATAGGGCCATTTCCTTTGAAGGATAGTCGGCATTGATATGAGTCTGTCAGGTCTGGAACCATAGGAGGTTTTGGATAAACTTGAAATCCACGATTGGCAATGTTGACAAGTTCAAATGAAGTCGATTCAAGTAGTTGTGTTAAGTGACACCCCAAAGTTTCAGGCTGCCCTGAATAAATCAGGGTTAGATCTAAGCCGGTTTCAGTCATTGGTGCCGGTGGAGCCAAGGATGGTTTTACCGCGTTAAGATTTATTGTTCTTGGCGGCGCTTTTTTACTGAGATCCTCTGGTAGATTGTGGAGGTTTTCAATGATGGCTTGAGTGAATTCTGTGGTTGAAACAGTATGTTTTGCATAAGGAACATCAGCTGTAAAGGTACCATCCATAAATGTTTGTTCCAGTGCACGTCTTAGGTCATAGGCGATTTGATGAGCGCCGATATGCTCAAGAAGGAGAAGGGAGCTAAGGATGAGTGAGGTTGGGTTAACGCTATTTTGACCGGCAATATTAGGAGCTGAGCCATGTACAGCTTCAAAAATAGCAGCATTAAAGCCAATATTTGCACTTGGCGCAAAGCCAAGTCCACCGACTAGACCAGAGCATAGGTCGCTTAGAATATCACCATTTAGGTTGGTCATAACCAGCACATCAAATTGGCTGGGGTTGATAACAAGTTGGTGGGCGCAATTATCAATCAGCATGTGTTCATAGGTGATATCAGGATAGTCTACCGCCACTTCTTCACATATTTGCTTAAGAAGGCCCTGGGTGATTTTCATGATGTTGGCTTTTGTTGCGCACGTTACTTTTTTACGAGGACGGGTACGGGCACATTCAAAAGCAAATCGGGCAATCCGTTCACACCCCGCGCGGGAGAGAGTTTTAAGGCTTTGGGCATCTTGAGGGGATGTCCAATGTTCAACACCTGTATAAAGGCCTTCAACATTCTCGCGCACTAGAACCAGATCAATGTCTTCCTCACTGTAGCGACTTTTCAGGCCTGGCATGATTCGGGCTGGGCGAATATTGGCGAATGTATCAAATAATTTACGTAAAGTGACATTCGCGCTTTTGCCGCCAAAGCCAACCGGTGTTTCTAATGGACCCTTCAGAACCAGGCCTGTTTTTTTAATGGATTCAATGGTTTCAATTGGTAAGCCTGTATCAATACCGGCTAAAAATGATTTCTTCCCAGCTTCTTTCACATCCCATTCTACTGGAGCATTTGCGGCTTTGAATAAATCACAAACGCTTTGGATAACTTCGGGCCCGACGCCATCTCCTTTAATTAAGGTTACGAGGTGTTTTTGAGCCATTCCAAATGTTTTTTAACTGAGCTGTCCAGCTGCTGCTGTGTTAAGAGCGTTTCTGTTAATACCACTGCCCCGATAGGTTAGAATATTATTAACCAACTGATTGGCATTTTGGAGCCTTGTATTGTATTCATCAAGTTTATCTGGGGTCATGGTTTCAAGCTGATTTGTCATTCCGTTAACAAAGGCTTGAATGGTGGCAATTTGTGCGCGAACAGCATTAACATCTGGGTAGTTTGTTGTTAAGCCATAAACTGAAGCTTTTGTTTTCGGTTGTGCTAGAACATTTGTGACTTCGAGGAGTCCCTGGAAAATTCGACGCCCTGTTTCCCAAGATGTGATATTTGGTAAACTTACATTAAGCATGTTTAAGGAATTAATTAGATTATTGCTAATCATTTGTGCTTGTTGGACGCTGTTGGCATTATTTGTGATGCTGCGGACTGTTGTGCTGAGACTGCGGTATTGCCCCGCTAATCCCTGAAGATTAGAGAGTTCTGACGTTGCATTTTGGGTGCATTGCGTAATAGTTAAAATTGCAATCAGCGGTGAAAGTTTTATAAATATTGAATGCATTATAGTGCCTTATCCCAAATGGTTAGATCAGTTTTAACTATGAGATAATTTGTTTGAAAAGACAAATCCTTTATCGCTCTCAATAAGGTAGATGCCTTGACGCCTTATTAAGAATACTTCTAAAATTGATTAATTCAATTCAGGGGCTTTGTTGAAAAATTTTTTGCATTTATTTTTGTTGCTTCATGCCTGTCCTTTTTTTCTATTTTTTCAAGCCTGCTTGATGATTTGAACGATGCTGGAGCGCCTTTTATTGATGAAATATAATAAAAAATAATATTTATATTGAACAATCAAAACAAAATGATAATAAATAATATAATTATATTTGTTTTTATTATGAAATTTTTAGTTATCTTTTTTGTTTTTCTATTGGGTGTTCAAATTCATGCTGCTGGACCTGATGAGGAGATAGACGAGTCAGAATTTCCATGGTTGCCAAGTTTAGTGGGACCAAATGTACAAGGTCCAAGGATAAATTCTGAGGCCGCTGGATCGACAGATATATCAAGCAACTTGGGAGGAATAGGCCCTGCCCCAGTATTAGGACATTCTTATAATTCCTCAATATGGCGCCCAAAGGAATCGGAATTACGTTTGCTTGCTGAAAGTTCCTCAATGGAAAACTATGGTATTGGTAGTCCGATTTCCCAACCTGTTTTTCAGGTCAGCCAAAACACAGCAAGTGCCGCAGGCGGCTTTGTTGAAGGTCCTTATCAAGAAGAAACTCCTTCTCGAAAGTCAGCAGGGCGCCGACAAAGAAGTCCCTGGGCAAGAGAGAGAAGAAGGCAGAAAAAATTATGGGCATCTCAAAGAAGATGGGCTTTGAGGGAGCTAGAAACTGAAGCCGAGCAGCTTGAGAGAAAATTAGAAGAGGCAAAATTTAGGCGAGATCATAATAATATTAGTATATTAACAACTTCACTAGCTGAGGTGAGGGAGCGAATCACGCAAACCAACAATTTCTTTTCATCGCCTGCATCGACAGCTCCCTTGAATTTTGTGGGAGGGCAGCATAACTTTTCTAGACCTCCAGCTAGATCCATACAGGCTGCTTTTAGACCCCAAGTCCCAGTTAATCAGGCAATGTATATGCAAGAATCTGCAGCAACTGCAATATCTGCGGGATCTTGGAAACCTGAAATGCAATCAGGTTATAGGTATTATCGTCAACTTCAGCCTTTGAGACCGCTTCAAACAACACATGTGCCACTGCTGCCACCGCAGTATTCTTATCCCCCAGGGCAACATCAACCCGCGGCAGCTCCATCAGCTCAAATGTGTAGACATATGCAGCAGCCACGTGTGGGGTATCATCATCTACCTGCTGCAACTTTATCACAAGCGTGGGGTTATTCAGGTAGGGCAGCAGCTGGTATGACTGGCCAGCAAGGTTATGGCACCCCCGGATTTCCTCACCCGGGTTATGGTTGAGGTTGGTTTTATTAAAGACTAACGCTTGTTCGTGGCGCGATGAGCCAGAGCTGCTTCAAGAAATGGATTAATATCACCATCCAAAACGCCTTGAGTATTGCTGGTTTCAACCCCTGTGCGCAAATCTTTGACCATTTGATAGGGTTGCAGAACATAAGAGCGGATTTGGTTGCCCCAGGCGTTATCACTTTTTTGGGCGTGGTTGGACATGGCTTCTTCTTCTTGTTTGCGGAGTTCAAGCTCGTACAACTTGGATTTTAGCATTTGCATAGCTTGGGCACGGTTCCGGTGTTGTGAGCGATCATTCTGACATTGAACCACAATCCCTGTTGGAATATGGGTGATACGAATGGCACTATCGGTTGTGTTGACATGTTGACCACCTGCGCCAGAAGCGCGGAAAGTGTCTACTTTTAAATCTTTATCTTCGATGGCAACTTCAATTGATTCGTCAAGCTCAGGGTAAACACGCACAGCTGAAAAACTGGTATGACGCCTGGCATTGGAATCAAATGGCGAAATGCGCACCAAACGATGAACGCCTGATTCAGTGCGCAGCCAGCCAAATGCTTTTGGGCCAGAGATTTTAACGGTGGCAGATTTAATTCCAGCAACATCGCCACTGTTCTCTTGGACAATTTCAAGCTTGTACTTTTCTTTCTCGGCCCAACGTGTGTACATACGCAACAGCATTTCGGCCCAATCTTGCGCTTCGGTTCCGCCAGCACCTGCGTTAACTTCAAGAAAGGCATTGTTGTTATCGGCCTCACCAGATAGGAAGCTTTTAAGTTGTTGGCGTTCAGCTGTTTTGAGAAGTTTAGAAAGTTCCTTTTCTGATTCTTCAACCAGGGCTGTTTCCTTTTCGCTTTCAGCAATCTCAATCATTTCCACCAACTCAGAGAGTTGATTTTCAAGGCTTTGGATTTCATTAATTTGTGATTCGAGCTGAGAGCGTTCTTGCATGATGGGTTGTGCTTTTTGCGCATCATCCCAAAAGCCATCAGCCTGGACTAAGGCACTAAGCTCTTCAAGGCGTTGTTGAGCTTTATCCCAGTCAAAGATGCCTCCTGAGAAGAGAGAGGATCGTTTGAATTTCGGTTACAATTGATTCTGTTTCAGCTTTCATAGAACTTTTTGCTTAATAAATGCCACTGACAATATCATTTGACAAGGTGGAACTTGCATTAATTGTCTCAGGATTAGGGTTTTGATTGGGTTTAAAGGCTTCGATGATACTGTGCTTATCACTTGTTTTGGCACGCTGACCATTTAATCGATTGATGCGTATAAACTTTGTCTTAGGTGGAACCTTGAACGGTTGTGATTTTTGGCCAGCAAGGGCTTTTTCCATGAACTCTTTAAAAATCGGCCCTGCGACGGATCCACCTGTGTTAAAGCGGCCCATGGAACGCGGTTGGTCATAGCCGACAAAAACACCAACCACAAGATCTTTAGTAAAGCCAAATGTCCAAGCGTCTTTATAATCATTACTGGTTCCTGTTTTCATGGCGATAATATGATCTTTGGGTTTAACGCGACGTCCTGTACCACGAATACCAACACCTTCAAGAATAGAAACAATTTGATAAACGCTAATGGAATCGGCAATTCTAATTTTTTTGCTTTCTAAGTGAGGGGCAAAATCTGCAGTTGGTGGTGTGGACGCACAACTTGGACAGGTTCGATTATCCTGGCGATAAATGGTTTTACCTTGTCGATCTTGAATATGTTCAATGAGATAGGGTGTAACACGGATACCACCGTTGGCGAGCATACTATAAGCGGCTGTAAACTGCAGAAGAGTTGTTTCTTCACTGCCTAAAACAGCAGAGAGATAGGGTGGCAAATTTTCATAGATACCAAAACGGCGTGCAACAGAGGCAATCGGCGCCATCCCAATTGCATGAGCCAGGCGAACAACCGTTGTATTCATGGATCGTTCTAGTGCTGTGCGCAGGGTGTTAATACCAAAAAATTTTTTTTCAATATTTTGTGGTGTCCATAACGGTTGCCCTGGTGCGCTTTCATAAACAAATGGTGCATCAAGAATAAGAGATGTTGGGCTATATCCTTTTTCAAATGCGGCCAGATATGTAAATGGTTTGAATGCTGAACCCGTTTGGCGCAATGCTTGACTGGCACGATTGAATTGACTGCGAGCAAAACTTAAACCGCCGTCCATGGCCAAAACCTTTCCGGTGTGCGGGTCCATTACAACAATTGCTCCTTCAATTTCGGGAAGCTGCTGGAGTTGATAATCATTGCCGTCGGGTTTTCCTGATTTAGAAACATAAATCACCTGCCCTGAATTAAGAACATCTTGTACTTTTCCAATTTTTTTACCCAAGGTTGTTTTGCCATTTTTTAAAATAATTTGCTGACGGGCCCATTTAAGTGAATGAAGTGGAATGGTCCCTATTGTTTTATCCTTGAAGCCAATGGTTGCTTTGTCTTTAGATGTGCTGAGTACAACAGCTAAGCGCCAACTTTCCACGTATAAGGGTGCATTTACATTTTGTAGTTGGGCTGGCCAGTTTTCTAAAGAAATTGTTTGTATGGGGCCGCGCCAACCTTTCTTTCTGTCAAAGCTAATTAATCCATTGCGGAGAGCTTCATCTGCTAGCTTTTGATAAAAGGAGTTTAATGTGGTGTGTACAACGAGCCCTTCTTCATAAAGTGTTTGTGCGCCATATCTGTCAGCAATAAACCGACGCACATCCTCGGCAAAAAATTGTGCATCAATGCCTTTGATAATATTGGATCTTCTGATGGTGAGATCCTCTTGCATCGCTGACCGTGCTTGTTCCGCTGTAATCAGCTTTTCTTCTTGCATGCGGCTTATCACCCAATTGCGACGGGCTATGGCGGCCTGCTTGTTGCGAATGGGATGATAATTATTGGGCGCTTTTGGCAATGAAGCTAGGTACGCCGTTTCGGCTATTGATAATTCGTTTAGGGGTTTATTAAAGTAATTAAGAGCCGCGGCAGCAATGCCATAATTGCTTGAGCCAAAATAAATTTCATTGAGGTACAATTCAAGAATTTTGCTTTTTGGCAATGCACGCTCAATCCGAATGGATAAGATCGCTTCTTTGATTTTTCTTGTTAAAGTTCGATCGTTGGTGAGTAAGAAGTTTTTGGCAACTTGTTGTGTGATGGTAGAGCCACCCATCAGACCTTTTTGTCCTGTTATTTTATTTTTTAGATTGTTTAAAAGAGCCCGGATAATTCCTGAGATGCTAAGTCCAAAATGATCATAAAAGTGTTCGTCTTCGACAACAAGAAAAGTTTTTATAACTTGACTTGGAATAGAACTGATAGGGACAAAAATACGTTTTTCGCGTGCATATTCTGCAAAAACGTCACCTTCCTTGGAAAATAAGCGGGTTAAAACGGGAGGGTCATATTTTTTAAGTTGTGTGTAGTCGGGAAGATCTTGCCCATAAAAATAAAAGATCGCAAGACCCGCTAGGGCTGAGATAAGAATAACAGTCATACAAAAGTAAAAAATATTCTTGACCCAAGTCATTGCATCCCTCTTTTATCGAGAAAGAAAAGATCAATAGCACGAACCAGACGTGAGGCAATAAGACGAAGGTAAAAGTCAGATTTCAATCTTTTTTCATCCTCTGGATTTGAAAGAAAGCCGAGCTCAACCAAAACAGCTGGAATATCAGGTGTGCGCAAGACAGCAAAGTTGGCAAAGCGGTGGTTGTTACTGGACAAAAGATATTTTTTCTCAACAGCATTTTGAATCATTTGTGCACAAGAGATTGAAAGGTTCATTGTTTCGCGTTTTGTTAAATCTATTAGGATATTAGCTACTTCGGGAATTTCTGAATTGAAATCAATGCCCATGAACAAATCGGCTTTGTTTTCTTTTTGAGCGAGCTTAGCGGCTTCTTTATCTGAAGCAACTCGGGATAAAGTATAAACGGATAACCCTTGCGCTGACTGACGCGGAGAGCTATCTGCATGTAGTGAGATGAATAAATTTCCCTGGTTTTCGCGGCTAAACTGAACGCGTTTGGCAAGGGGAATAAAAACATCGGTGCTACGTGTTAAACGGACATCATAACGGCCTGTTTTTCTTAAAACACTCGCTAAAATTTTAGCTGCTTTTAGAGTAACATTTTTTTCGTACGTTCCGCCTTTACCAATGGTTCCAGGATCAGCGCCGCCATGGCCTGCATCGATAATGATGATTTTTTTTGCTGGTTTTGGTTGAGGTTTAGGCTGTTCTGATTTGATAGCAGGGTTTTGAGGTGTACTGCTTGTTGAGGTCTTTTCTTCTATAAAATCAATGACATATCGATATCTGTGGTTGTTTGAATTTGGAGGGAGTAAGAATTTGTTTTTAATCGATAAAGCCTGCTTTAAAGAGAGAATCAATTGCTGCTTTGTTCCATTAACTTTTTGTTGCTCGGCTGACAAAACATAACTTGGTCTTTTTACCGGAATATTAAGCTGGCTGACATTGTTAGTATGTATTAAGACACTTTTGTTCTGATTTCCTTGGTAAATTGTTGGTGTTATTTGTTTTGTTGATTCAAGGACCAGACGAAAACCTTTAGGCTGAGAACCAAAGCGAATCTCAATAGCTGAGTTTGCACCTGCCAAAGCTGACCAACATACTACGCACAGAAAAAAGATAATTGAGAAATTTTTCTTAGGCATTTCCTCGCAAACACATATAATTTTTTGAAAACAAGTTGTTGATCATGACAGTAAGATCGTTTTATGTTATTGATTGCATAATTTACTATGCCGTTATCATAGACGAGACTTTTAAGAATTTAAAAGGATTTCGGCAAAACAGATAAAGATTAAACATTAATTAATAAAAAGTATGGTCCAAAACATAAATATTCAGGAAATTATATTTTTACCACAATTTATGTCTGTGCCGACTGTCATGGAGTTTAAAAAGCAGTGCCTAAAAAAATACTTATTGAAGCTACACACCCTGAAGAAACCAGGGTTGCCATTGTCGAAGATTCAAAATTATTGGACTTCGATCATGAACATACCGATAAAAAAACTATTAAGGGTAACCTCTACCTTGCCAAGGTTATTCGGGTAGAGCCTTCTTTACAAGCAGCCTTTGTTGATTATGGTGGAAATCGCCATGGATTTTTAGCATTTGATGAAATCCACCCTGATTATTTTAGAATTCCTGTTGAAGATCGAAAGCTTTTTGAAGAGCTGCGCAAGGAAGAATTTAAAAAACAGCAAGACTTAGATTTGGTAGATGAAGAGAGTTCTGATGAACCAGCAGATACTATCGCTGATGCAGATGACGGTAACTCTGATGATTCTGAAGATAACAACAGTGAAGAAGAAAAGCCTGAAACTTCTGGAGTAAAACGTCCACGTAGTGTGCGTGAGTTTATTCGTCGCTATAAAATACAGGAAGTTATCAAAAGTCGTCAAATTGTTCTTGTTCAAGCGGTCAAAGAAGAGCGCAATAACAAGGGCGCTGCGATGACCACCTATATTTCACTTGCGGGTCGTTACTGCGTTTTGATGCCCAATACAAATGCAACCGGGGGGGTGTCTCGCCGCATTAACAAAATCACAGATCGTAAAAGATTGAAGAAAATTCTGACGTCTTTTGAAGTGCCTGAAGGTATGTCACTGATCATTCGTACAGCTGGAATGGATCGTAACAAAACCGAGCTGAAGCGCGATTATAAATATCTTCTAAGTTTGTGGTCTGATATTCGTGACTTAACAATGAAAGCTGTTGCGCCGAGCTTGATTCATACCGAAGCTGATTTGATTCAACGCACCTTGCGGGACATGTATACACGAGATGTTGATGAAGTTTTGATTGAGGGCAATGAGGCCTATAAAGATGCCAAGGCGCTCATGAAAAAAGTTCTTCCGAGTCATGCTAAACGTGTGCAGAAGTACGCTGATGAATCTATGCCGATGTTTTTCAAATATGGTATCGAAAAACAAATTAATCAGATCTTCTATAGTCAGGTTTCTTTGAAGTCTGGTGGATATTTAATTATTCAACAAACAGAAGCTTTGGTTTCTGTGGATGTGAACTCAGGTCGGGCGACACGTGAACGACACATTCAATCAACCGCATATAATACAAACATGGAGGCTGCTGCAGAGGTTTGCCGCCAAATTAGATTGCGGGATTTAGCTGGTTTGATTGTTGTTGATTTCATTGATATGCCGGATATGAAGCATAATCAAGCAGTTGAACGGGTGGTGCGAGAAGCCTTTAATGATGACCGTGCGCGCGTACAAATAGGCCGTATTAGTCAATTCGGGTTGCTTGAGCTTTCACGCCAACGCATTCGCCCAAGCCTGAATGAAAGAAGTGGGATTCAGTGTCAAAGTTGTTTGGGAACTGGATACGTGCGCTCTCCTGAATCTATGGGCCTTCAATTATTACGCCTTATTGAAGAAGAAGCTGTTTTGAATAAGCGTGATGAAATTTGTGTAAAATTACCTAAAGAAGTTGGCTTTTATATTTTGAATCACAAGCGAAGCTATTTGACGCAAATTGAACAAAAAACAGGTGCAAAAATACTTCTTGAGCCGTCAGAAACTATTGGGAATGGATTTGAAATATTAGGCGTTGAAGGGGAAGTGGTGTTCTCAACAAGTGAAGAAAGCCAGGACTCTATATCAGCAAAAAAAGCTTCTCAAGAAGGGAAAGAGAGCAAGCGGGTTGAAAATAACAACCAGCGTGATGGAAATCGTAAAAAGCGGGACAGAGGTCCGCGCAAGGAGCAGAACTTGCCCAAAGGTGAAAATAAGTCATCGCAAGCTATCGAATCAACACCTGTAGATGAACAGGGTGGGGAGGCTCCCAAAGCTGATACTCAACGTGATGGAACAGCTAAAAAAAGACGTCGTCCTAAACGTAATCGCAATTCTGGTAATCGCGATCAAGATGACTCTGTTGGAAATAGAGAGCAAAAGCCAAAAAGTCCAAAAAAGCCTAAAGGTGAAGGTTCAAACTCAAGAGATGAAGAGCCAAGTATTCAGCCAGAAAATAAAACTGAGCTGGGAATATTTGATGAGAGACCTAAGAAAGGTAATCAAAAAAGTCGTGGCTCTAAAAAAGGATGGTGGCAAAAGCTTCTTGAAACGGATAATTAAGCTGGATGGCGGATCTTTACCTTTACAGTAGCAAAAGCCAAAAAAAACAACTTTTCGTACCATTGGATCCAGAGCATATCAAAATGTATGTTTGCGGTCCAACGGTCTATGACTACATCCATATTGGCAATGCCAGGCCCGTTGTTGTTTTTGATGTTTTATACCGTGTTCTGAGAGCCATATATCCTAGCGTGACTTATGCGCGAAACTTGACGGATGTAGACGATAAAATCATTGATCGTGCCCTTGAAAAACAAGTTAAAATCAATGACCTTACAGCGGAGATGATTGAAGCTTTTCAAAGTCATGTTGCGGCTTTAAATAGCCTTAATCCAGATGTGCAGCCACGGGCAACAGACCATATCAAAGACATGATTCAGATGATTGAGAGGCTTATCAAAAATGGTGCTGCTTATCAGGCTGAAGGCCATGTTTTATTTGATGTGAGCCAGGATGATACCTATGGCGATTTATCCCATAGATGCTTGGATGATATGAAAGCAGGTGCGCGGGTTAACGTTGAATCCTACAAGCGTAACCCAAATGATTTTGTGCTATGGAAGCCAGCTGATTCAAGTGATGTTGGTTGGGATAGCCCTTGGGGGTATGGTCGCCCGGGTTGGCATATCGAATGTTCAGCAATGATTCAGCATGTATTTAAAGGGCCAATTGATATTCATGGCGGGGGCATTGATTTGTTGTTTCCTCATCATGAGAATGAAAATGCACAAAGCCGCTGCGCCTTAAAGTATGATAATTTGGCCCAGTATTGGGTGCACAATGGACTGCTGCAAGTAGAGGGAACCAAAATGTCTAAGTCTTTGGGGAACTTCTATACTTTGCATGAGAAGCTGCAAGAAATGCCGGGGGAACTTATTCGATTAATTCTTCTGAGCAGTCATTATCGGCAGCCATTGGATTGGACGGAAAATCGGGTTCATCAATCACGCCAAACATTGAATAAATTTTATCAAGCTGTTGAGGGATGTGAAGAAGATTTTGAGGTAGCGGCCAGGTTTGAAAATTTAGACTCAGATTTTGCCAAGGCACTTTTAGATGATCTGAATACAGTAGCAGCTATTCAACGCTTACAGGATATGGCTCAAGAGATTCTGGTAACGAAAGGATCCCATAAGAAAGAGATGCAGAAAAAGTTTATTGCATCTGCCAGATTTCTTGGTTTCTTGGATCTTAAACCAGAAGACTGGTTCCATGATTTAACTGGAATTGATTTAACTGTTGAGCAAATTCAGGAAAAAATTCAAGCCCGGTCAGAGGCGAAACAGCAAAAAGATTATCAGGCAGCAGATCAAATTCGCAATCAGCTCCAAGCGCAAGGAATTGCTTTGGAGGACGGAGCGAACGGAACGGCATGGCGCCGCGTGTAGCGCTTTCACTGGTCCGGCGACAAGCGAATCGTCAAGGTCGGCCTATTGAATATCCAGCAGAATTTGAAGACTACTTTTTAGAAGAACTTCAAGCCCGCCTTTTATTGGTTAAAAAACCTTTTTCTAACATTTTATATCATGGTCCACCTCTTAAGCGGGTTATTCAATATTTAGAAGGCCTGTATAAAGTTGATGTGTTTGTGAATGGCGGACATGCATCACAATTCTTATCGGGTTGGCGGGCCCATTATGGTGAAGTGCTGCCTATTAAACAGCGAAACTATGACCTCGTCGTTTCCATGATGCATATGCATGCAGTCCCTGAGCCAGAGGTATTAATGCTGCAATATCATGCAGCTCTAAAACCAGATGGATTATTCTTAAGTGTAATGCCGGGTGACAATACATTGAATGAAATTAAGGACGCTGCCCTTCTGGCAGATATTGCGCTGTTTAGTGGGGCGAAAATTAGGATTATTCCTTTTTTAAGCGCTGTGGAAATTGCGCAAATAATGCAGCAGCGTGGATTTATTTTGCCCGTTGTAGACATTGATCGTAAAAAAATAAATTACTTAAACCTCAATAGTTTTTGGCAGGATTTAAAGGATATGGGTGAGCAAGGATTCTTGAACAAGGATATAAAGAAAGAGGGGCTTTTACCTGATCAATTTAAAAAAATTATGGAACGAGTGTGGTTGGAAAAATATAAAGGTGATGTTTCGGTTGATATTCTTTGGTTGCAAGGTTGGACTCCCGGCAATATGCCTGTTAAACAACTAAAACCTGGTCAGGGTGAGCAATCCTTGAAAGATTTTTTAAAGTAGAGTTTTTAGGAAAGTGGTGCCGGATGTCTGACTCGAACAGACGACCTACTGATTACAAATCAG
>DLRV01000008.1:0-7583 GCA_002500565.1 Holosporaceae bacterium UBA7879 | reverse complement strand
ACTGATTACAAATCAGTTGCTCTACCAACTGAGCTAATCCGGCAATGACATTATCTATAACGCTTTCTATAGAAAACGCCAAGAAAAATTTTCAATTTAGTGGGAACAATATTAAATGGGGCTGGCTCAGAATAACGCTATAAAGTGTTATGAAGGTACAGATAAGAAGCAGTCGACTAAGTAGAGCTAAGACAGTGAAGTCTTTTGTGGATAAATTAAGGTTGATGAAGATTATTTAGGAGCGGAAAAGCAATAGAGGTTGGAGTGAGGCTAGGCATTCTTGATCAAGTTTGTCCACCGCATCAAGGATAATTGATTGTATTATTTAAATAAAAAAAGCCCCAGCAGGGGGGCTTTTTTATAAGCAGAACTTTAAGCTAAACTTAGCTTGCAGCCCCAGCAGCACCAGTTGCTTCTTCAGTCGTGTTTGGGATCAACCTCTTTACAAAGCCTATTTGCTCATCAAGTTTTGCTTCTAAAGCTTTGATATTTTCTTCTTTACCCTTATTAAGCAAGCCCAATATTTGATCTCTTTTAATGGGATCAGTGTTTGAGAGCAAAGGCAGTAGATGTGTTACTAGGCCTTGATTTTCTATGTTACGATCTTCAATTTTTTTATTTTTACGTGCGACAAGCATATCTAACAAGTTTTCAGCTACAGTTTTGCCTGTAGAGTCTTTTGTACTTGTATCAAGTTTGATAAGGGAACGAAGATTTGGATCAGTATAGAGTCTGTCAAAAAATTCTATGAGAGCCTTTTGTCTTGCGTATACGCCTGTAGCTATTCTGACAGATTTCGTTCTCTCTACTTGTTCTTTATATTGTCGCTCTTCCGCTTCTTTTGCGACTTTTGACGTTTTTGTGCTTACGAACTCTTTTTCTTTCGGAAAGAGCTTCTCTGCATCGATTTTTGCCCCTAATATAATAAGCAGGGCCTGCATGCGAGCTTTATTATTATTGTGCTCACGTGGTGTTTCCGAGAGATAATGTTTAGCTCCATGTCCTATTTGACTGCCATATACTTGATCTAAAGGTGAATAATCATAGCATGAGTCGGGACTATGGTTGGTTTGGAAGTTAAGATCAGCACCATGTGCGGCTAAGTTAATTACATTTTCTTCCCACACTTTTCTTTCATGGCGAGCCAGTGGAAAAGGGTATTGCGGGTCTACAGCCAGATGAACTGGGCTGAATGGCTGACGAAAACCCCAAACTCGAGCTTCTTTGCTGTTTAGTTGCTCTGGCGTCAATTTACTGCGAAAGAGCGATATAAGATCTTTATCGCCTTTCAGAATGGCAAAAGAAAAAGGTGTCAGCTTGGGGTAACCTAACTTTTTATCTGTATCGGTTGTTTGCAAAGCTGAACCGATTAAAAATTGTTCAAAATTGAATCCGTCAGGTGCCTTGTGTGCTAAATCATATACAGGTGGCCCTTCATCTTCAGGATTTGAAACCAGGATTTTTTCGACGGTTGATTTTGCAAATTGCTCTACGTATTTGATGTTCAGTGGCGCTAATAAGAAGGCTTGAGCATCATCAGGCGCTAGGCTTTTAAAGTGAGACTCTAGTGCGAGGCCAATTTTAGTAACTTGATCCGGATCAAAAGGTGGTTCTGGGGGAGCTGAATTAATAATACTTGTAAACAATACAAGCGAAAGAAGAGTTAATTTTTTAATCATTGTTTAATTCCTTTTTAATATTTATTGTATCTTTAAATGAATAATCTCTCGTGTCAACTTTTTCTTATTCAATAACGGTGTTTCACTTCTTACTTGAATGGGCCTTCGCTTATTTTAATTAGTAGTATTTTTTGTTAAAATAATGAGTTGTGAAAATAAAATAGATTTCACAAAGTTGAGTCTTATATGAAAAAATTTTACCTAATCTTACAAAATATTTTCTCCTTACCTCTATGGCTCAGATTTTTGATGACGTTTGTTACAGCCATTATGGGGATTGCTTGGGGAAGTGTACAAAACATGGATTGGCAGGCGCTAGCAGCTATTGAGCCTTATAGTGGTATGGATCTAATCTCAACAGAGATTATTAATAGCTTGCCTGATACAAGCCAATCACTATTGTTTGTGGCAAATGCACAATCTTACGAACAAGCCTTAGCGTATGTTATGAGATGGGAACAGCAAGGCATATATTATAGTTATGCCTTTATTATTTGCTTTGCCTATTTTGTCATAAGTTTGATACTGCGACCTGTTAAGAAAAGAAATAGATAAGTTGTCTCGTGCTTTGAAGATAAGGATGGCGCACTCGAGAGGATTCGAACCCCTAACCTCCTGATCCGTAGTCAGGTGCTCTATCCAATTGAGCTACGAGTGCGTTACAGAATGCATACCCGACACCCCACAAAATTGCAAGTTTTTTTGGAGGGGTTTTATTTGTAGATTCTCAAAACATTTGATGTTCTTGTGCTTTCAGAGCAGCTAGCCTAGGGTGACTGTTATGATCTAGGATAAAATATGGATGAACTTAGTCAAAAAAAAACAGTTGTGAAGAAACGACTTGATCAGTTGGTAGCTGATCAGTTTCCTGAACTTTCACGGACTCAGGGTAAAAAGCACATCTTGCAAGGTCGGGTAATAGTTGATGAAGCTGTTGTAACTGATCCTTCATTAAAAGTGCCTGAAGATGCTGAGATTGTCTGTGACATTATAACAGCAGCACCAATGGACTTGACACCTGTTCCTATGTCGCTTGATGTTGTTTATGAAGATGAATATCTCATTGTGTTAAATAAGCCAGCCGGCTTGGTGGTTCACCCGGGTGCCGGGACGCATGAGCCAACATTGGTACATGGTTTGTTAGCGCATTGTCAGGGACAGCTGTCGGGGATTGGAGGTGTTGAACGCCCAGGCATAGTGCACAGGCTGGATAAGGAAACCAGTGGGTTAATGGTGGTGGCGAAAACTGATGCGGCCCACCAAGGATTAAGTGCGCAATTCCAAGATCGAACTTTGAAAAGGCGTTATCAAGCATTTGTTTATGGCCAGCCTTGGCCAATTGCTGGAACTATTGAGGGCAACATTGGCCGTGATTCATGCAACCGACAACGGATGACTGTACGGCAGTTTGGTGGCAAAGAGGCAATTACCCACTACACTGTTTTGGAAACGTATCATCTGAATACATCTGATCCTTTTGCAAGCTTGGTTGAGTGTAAGCTTGAAACAGGACGCACCCACCAGATCCGTGTGCATATGCTGCATCAAGGCCATGGGGTTTTGGGCGATACAACATATATAACGCGCAGTCACAAAAGACAGATTTTGCAGCGACTGTTAGCGGAACATCCCAGCCTTAATTGGTCTGAAGGCCGGCAAGCTTTGCATGCATATTGGCTTGAGCTTATTCACCCAATCACCGCTAAAACCATGCGTTTTCGTGTGGACTTGCCCACTGATCTTCTTGAGCTGAAACAATTGCTTGAGCAATTGTCAAATGAAGAAGATTAAGAAATTCGCTTGATTTTTGCTCCACATTGGCCAAGCTTTTGTTCTATGTTCTCATAGCCACGATCCAGATGATAAATCCGATGAACGGTTGTGGTTCCCTCCGCTGCCAAACCAGCTAAAACCAAAGCGACAGAAGCGCGCAGATCAGTGGCCATAACGTCTGCACCTGTTAAGTGCGGTACACCAGTGACAATTGCTTGATCGTTGCTAATGCGAATTTCAGCGCCAAGGCGCTTAAGTTCAGCGACATGCATAAAACGGTTTTCAAAAATTTTTTCTTCAATCACCGAACGACCTTTAGCGAGACACATTAGAGCAAGAAACTGTGCTTGCAGATCAGTGGCAAAACCAGGATAAGGTTGGGTTGATATGTCAACGGGTAGAATGGTTTCGGGCCCTTCAACCAGCATGCCTTTTACTGTTGGTGTGAATTTTACACCAGCTTGTTTCATGGCTTGAACTGTGGCAGGAAAATGATTGAAGTCAGCGTTGATAATTTCAATAGCACCTTTGGTAATAGCTGCTGCCATGGCATATGTCCCAGCTTCAATACGGTCAGGCATGGTTTGATATGTTGCGCCATGTAGGCTGGTTACACCTTCTACGGTGATGGTATTGGTGCCATGGCCCGTGATACGTGCCCCCATGGCATTCAAGAGATTGCCTAAGTCGGTGACTTCAGGTTCGCGGGCGGCGTTAATAATTTTGGTTGTTCCCTGAGCAAGGGTTGCCGCCATCATCAGATTGGCTGTTCCCGTTACAGAGACAATTGGAAAGGTATAGTCAGCGCCTTTCAAGCCTTTTGGTGCTTTTGCTTTAACATACCCGTTTTCGATTTCAATTTCAGCGCCCAGCGCTTGTAAGCCTTTTAAGTGAAGATCAATTGGCCTTGTGCCAATAGCACATCCACCAGGTAATGAAATTTCTGCATGACCAAAACGAGCGAGTACAGGACCAAGAACAAGGATAGACGCCCGCATTTTATTGACCATATCATAGGGGGCCAAGGTGCTAAGCTTGTCTGGCGCTGAGATCGTTACTTCTTTTTTTATAACTATCTGATCTTGTGTCACCACACAGCCCATTGCTGAAATGAGATTGAGCATGGTTTTGACATCGGCAAGTTGACTGACATTGCCAAGTGTTACTTTATCTGAAGTTAGAAGCGTTGCGGATAATAAAGGAAGAATGGCATTTTTTGCGCCACTAATTTCGATCTGGCCACGCAAAGGCGTGCCACCAATAATTTGTAGTTTGTCCATGATTAACCTTTGATTTTAGGAAGGGTGATGCCTGTTTGTTTCATGTATTTGCCCTTGCGATCTGAGTAAGCAACTTCGCATGGCTCATTACCCTTGAAGAAAAGAAATTGGCAAATACCTTCATTGGCATAAAGTTTTGCCGGTAAAGGCGTGGTATTAGAAAATTCTAATGTTACATGGCCTTCCCAACCAGGCTCTAGAGGCGTGACATTAACAATGATGCCACACCGAGCATAAGTTGATTTGCCAAGACAAATCACCAAAATATCTTTTGGAATGCGAAAATATTCAACGGTACGACCTAACGCAAAACTGTTGGGCGGTAAAATACATGTGTCGCTTGAACGGCTGACAAAGGCACTTTCTTGCAGATTTTTTGGATCAATCAGCGCGTTGTCAACATTGGTAAAAATTTTAAACTCTGGGGCTAGACGGGCATCATAGCCATATGAAGAAACACCGTAAGATATTTGACCTGAAGCGACTTGACGTTCAACAAAAGGCTCAATCATGCCATTTTCTTGGGCTTGGGTGCGGATCCATTTATCAGAGAGAATGGTCATTATACATTGCCTTTCTTTTGAGATTTCTGCTGTCGTTTTGCATGTTGTAGTTTTTTACGCTTGAGTAGATTTTCGCGCATTACTTTTGCCAAGCGTTCAGCGTTTCGTTGTTCGTAGGTTTGCGTTTTATCAGTCATCATTTACGTGCAGTTTCTTTTTTATTTATAGCGATTTTATTTTTATTTGGCTAGCCATGGAACGGGCTTAAATGTTTTATATATTCTTTTCAGGATAGGTGGTTTGGGTGTTGACCATCTTCCTGATGCCGCATGATCAATTTTTGGATCACCATGAAAGCAAACAATCTTGGCTTGATCGGGAATCTTAGCTGTTTTGAAAAAGCGTAAAGGCCAAGCTGGCAGGCAATGATGTTTAAAGGAAACAATATCTCTTTTGGGGAAAAAGTGCAGGTTGTTATGTTGGCGCATCTGATCTGTTAAATATTCCTGACAAGCTGTGCCATATTGCTTTTTGATGCTTGCTTGATGAGCAATGAAATAATCGTAAACAAAACGGTTTGACCCAACCACATAGGAAAAAAAGGAAGCCTGACCAACCTTTTTGAAGCGATGATTCCAATCACGGGTGATCCAAAATTCTTGATTTTTAGGCAAATTGAAAAGCGAATCTAATGATCCAACAATGGCAACGTCAATATCAAAAAAGAAAACACGTTCCCCTTCAAGAACATCGATATTCATGAGACCAGCTTCTTTTTGATATGTTTTGGAGATCCCTGAAATGAGGGAGATTTTGGGAAGGGGATGAATTTTGATATTGGTATCTAAGCCTTTAGCATCTTCTGTGAAACAATGAAAAGCAAGTGAAAAAGATGAGTGCTTTTTGATGCTTTTAAACAGTGCATTAACTTCCTGCGCGTTATATTTTTTGCCCCATTTGATGGCGATGACATTAATGGTTTTGGGTGAAGTTTTAGGCATGTATTCTTGACTGTAAATTCTTTATTAATTTAGACAAGCTGCTTTGCATTGTCTACGAATTTAAGGGCTCGTGTAGAGACCTTATCAAGGAAAAAATCATTTAAGTGGGGTGATTCAGCAAAAATTAAGACAAAATTATTGAAATAATTTAAAATTTAAGGATAATTTAATCATTATGATATGCAAAAATTACATATTAATACTTTTTCTTTGCCTGGTTTATTATGCGACTAGATCAGAAGGTCCGATTGTTGAAATTGATTTAGCAGCATGCAATGAGCAGGCAAATCAGATGGCTCTTGCAATGCGCGAGGGGGAAGAAGAGGCAGCGAGAGCGAATGCTTTTAATTTTGAAAGACCACCATGTATTAATAGCACTGGTCTTTCTGATCTTCTTGGCCCTTTTGCGCCAGTTCAAAAAACGCCAGAGGAATTACAAAAAGAAAGAGAAGAAAGTGAGCGTAGAGAGGGGCGTGAAAAACAGCTGTTTATAAATTTTCGCCAGGAAGAATGGGATTTATATCGTCGGGCGAGGCCTCATATTACTGATCGTGAAAATGAATTTATAATGGATCAAGTGAGGTGTCAAAACAAGGCTCCGTCTACTTTCCTGATTAGCTTAACAAAGGGTTTCCCAAAGAATCAGGATGCGAATCCAGCTTCTTTTCGTCGTGATTTGGCGCTGTTACACTTATTAGCAAATCATCGCGAGTATTTTTTCCCCCACCAAGATGGAATGCCGGTTACATCTGCACGGTTGACTTTGTTTGAATACTATATAGATATTTATAACTCCCGCATTCGATCTGACCAAGACCAAGATGTTTTAAGTATGCATCAGCTTATGCAGCGCTGTTATGATGTAGAGCCTTATGGCCACCCTGGTAGTGATGATTTTGAGTGTTCTCTAAGCTATATTGTAGCTGCAGTTAGGCGGACATTATTTAACTTTCGCACATATTATTTAAATCATCCTCTCTTGCCTACTGAGATGTTGGATCCTTTTGAGAAAAAGGTTTTGAACATGTATTATGTGACGCATAGTACAATGGACTTTGGTGCGCATTTACTACGATGCACAACTTATGGTTTTGGCGAACAGCCGTTTGATTTGGCTCATTTTCTGCGCTCAAAAAAATTTGATCTTTTTATTATGGATCAGCAGAACAAAGAAGCAAAGAAGAAGGGAAAAACGCAACATGTGTGGGCACATCGAAAAATGCCACTACAGGTACGTGTAACGCAAGATGGAAAATTGACGGTTTCTATTCTGTGCCGCACTCCTTACAAATCAGATAGGAGTATCGATCAAGGGTTATTATTTAAGGGGCTGGCCTAGATAGATAG
>DLRV01000003.1:37315-39923 GCA_002500565.1 Holosporaceae bacterium UBA7879 | reverse complement strand
AATTTCTTTTTTTAATTCATCAATAGATAGATATTTTACTTCGTCTAAGGGTATTCCACGCAATACAGCTAACTCTTTTTTTAATTTGTCTTTATATTCTTCTTGTCTTTTAAAGCATTCTTCAACCCTTCTTGTTTCTGCTTCTTTACGACGTATTTCTGAACGAATTTTACTAAATCCACCAACAGGCGTAATCCCCAAACTAGAAGCTTTTCTGCATAAGGCATCATACTCTTGCTGACGCTCTCTTCTTGTTTTTCTTTCAGTTTCTTCACTGCGTATTTCAGTTATGGCTTTGCATAGTCTATCAGACGCTTCAAGCACATCCATAAATTCTCTAAGACTTGTCTCTTCAATTTCTTTAATGGCATCAGTATCAATGCGCACCTCAAGGCTATTTAGGTCCCTATCCATAGAATAGCAGAGGCTTGTTAGAACAAGAGTAAAGAATAATCTAAGATACTTCATAATATAAATTTAACAGTTTAATATCAAAATCAAACAAAAAAAGTTCGTAGCTTTTCTAATATGCTTAGCAAAAATGTCAAAAATGATCTATTTTTTATCGAAATAATTAATTTTGGAATGTCTTTTTAGAACATTAAGAAATGGGTTCGCCCATATTTAACCTAGTTATCTGGTACAGCCCCTAAGAAATTATTTATTTTAATGATTAAAATATTTATGCCAATATTCCACAATCAACCAAAGTGGAGAGTTGCTGTCATGAATATCATAAATTTTTCATTCATCATTTTTACTGTTTTTTTATCATATTCTCTTAAAGCTATAGGCCCAGATCCATACTCAGATCCATTAGAAGGCTATGCAGGTAGACCAAGCAGCCCTATTATTCATAAAGAAAGAAGAAAAAGATCTACTCCAACTGTACAAAGTAATAATTACTTTCATACTACTGATCAAGATGAGCAGAGCAACCCGCCTGGCAAAAGGGCGAAGTAATTAATCTGGATAATTCTTTGACATAGCTGAACTAGCAAAAAAGCCCTCATAAAAGAGGGCTTTCAATTAATGGACGGCAAACCAGATATTACTTCTTATCATCATCCACTTCTTCAAACTCAGCGTCAACAACATCTTCATCTTTTTTAGAGTTATCAGAATCTTCAGCGCTCGCGCCACCTGGTTGAGCTGAACCAGATTGCTGAACGGCTTGCGCAACTTTACCAGCAACTGATTGCAGTTCGGTTGTTGCTGACTTAACCGCCTCAACATTCTCGCCTTCAAGTGCTTTTTTAAGCGCTTCAAGTTTGCTTTCAGCTTCTTTTTTCAACCCAGCATCAATTTTATCGCCATGCTCTTTGAGCTCTTTTTCTGTTGAGTGATAAAGGGTATCTGCCTGGTTACGCGCTTCAACCATTTCCCGGCGTTTTTTGTCCGCTTCTGCATTGGCTTCAGCATCTTTAACCATTTTATCGATATCATCTTCACTTAACCCACCAGAAGCTTCAATACGAATCTGTTGCTCTTTACCAGTCGCTTTATCCTTTGCCGAAACATTCACAATCCCATTGGCATCAATATCGAATGTCACCTCAATTTGTGGCATTCCACGTGGTGCCGGTGGAATTTCTTCCAAATTAAATTGACCAAGAATTTTGTTGTCGGCGGCCATTTCGCGCTCTCCTTGGAAAACCCGAATGGTCACAGCCGTCTGGTTATCTTCTGCTGTAGAAAAGACTTGGCTTTTCTTAGTTGGAATGGTTGTGTTCCGCTCAATCAACTTGGTAAAGACACCGCCAAGTGTTTCAATACCCAAAGATAATGGCGTCACATCGAGCAAAAGAACATCTTTCACATCTCCGCGCAACACTCCACCTTGGATGGCAGCCCCAACGGCAACAACTTCATCTGGGTTCACACCGCGGTGTGGCTCTTTATTGAAGAAGGATTTAACTGTGTCAAAAATCTTCGGCATTCGGGTTTGCCCACCAACCATAATCACATCATCAATCTCACTGGCAGAAATGCCTGCATCTTCAAGGGCTTTTTTACAAGGCTTCAGAGTACGCTGAACTAAATCATCAACAAGCGCTTCTAATTTAGCACGTGTGATTTTAACTTGTAGGTGCTTTGGACCAGAAGCATCAGCTGTAATAAATGGCAAGTTGACTTCTGTTTGCATAGCGGTTGAAAGCTCAATTTTTGCCTTCTCCGCAGCTTCTTTCAGACGTTGTAACGCCAAGCGGTCACCGCGCAAATCAATCCCTTGTTCTTTTTTGAACTCGTCAGCTAAGAAATCAATAATACGTTGGTCAAAGTCTTCACCGCCTAAGAATGTATCTCCGTTAGTCGCCTTAACTTCAAAAACACCATCACCAATTTCCAGTATAGAAACGTCAAATGTTCCTCCACCCAAGTCATAAATAACTATTGTTCCATTACCTTTTTTCTCAAGACCATAAGCTAAGGCAGCAGCTGTTGGCTCATTGATAATACGCATTACTTCCAAGCCAGCGATCTTGCCCGCATCTTTTGTTGCTTGGCGTTGTGCATCGTCAAAGTATGCTGGCACTGTGATTACCGCATGTTCGACTTTTTCACCCAAAAAGCTCTCAGCTGTTTCTTTCATTTTTTGCAAAATAAA
>DLRV01000003.1:3654-36999 GCA_002500565.1 Holosporaceae bacterium UBA7879 | reverse complement strand
TTCATTTTTTGCAAAATAAAAGCACTGATCTGGCTTGGACTATATTTCTCACCTTGCGCTTCAACCCATGCATCACCATTAGGTGATTTTACAATTTTATAAGGAACAAGCTTAATATCTTTTTCAGTCATTGGATCATCAAAACGACGCCCAATAAGTCTTTTAACCGCAAAAATTGTATTTTCCGGGTTTGTGATCGCCTGTCTTTTGGCTGGCTGGCCAACTAAGCGCTCCCCATCTTTGGTGAAAGCTACCATAGATGGCGTCGTACGGTGACCTTCACTGTTTTCAATGACGCGCGGCTTATCGCCATCCATTACCGCCACACATGAGTTGGTGGTTCCTAAATCGATTCCAATTACTTTTCCTTTAACTGTCATTTTTCTCTCCTAAAGTTTAATTATTTAGCGACTTTAACCATTGCTGGCCTTAAAAGTCTGTCATGTATTTTATATCCAGATTGCAACACCTCTGTAACAACGCCTGCTTCAACGCCCTCTACCTCAACCTCCATAATTGCTTGGTGAAGGTTGTGGTCAAAAGGTTGATTTAACGGGTCTATTTTCTCAACACCATGCTTTTTGAAAGCCTTAGCAAGCTCGCTTTCTGTCATTTTAATGCCATCAGCTAAGCTTTTAATTAGTGGGCTTTCATTACTAGTATCTGAAGGCATCGCATCAAGGGCGCGACCAAAGTTATCAGCAACCCCAAGCAGATCTTTAGCAAAATTTGTGATTGAATATTTTGCCATATCACTCATTTCACGTTCAGAGCGCTTTTTATAATTGTCAAATTCAGCCAGCGTACGAAGAAGTTGATCTTTCAGCTCGTTAATTTTTTGCTCAGCGTCACTGCAAGACTGCTCCTCTGGAGGGTTATCTTTTAACTGGTCATCGTGTTGCTGATTTTCAAGTCCTTCAGAAGATTTTGCTTCTTCATGTATCTTGTTTTCTGTATTAGTTTGATTCGTCATAGTCTCACAAATTTTTTCTAACTATCTAGTATCATACCGCATAGAAATCAAGCGACCAATAATTTTTGCTGTATAGTCAACCATGGGAATTATGCGTGCATAATTTAGACGGGTTGGTCCAACAACGCCAAGTGACCCAAAGACCCGTCCACTGGCATTCGCATAAGGTGCAACAATCATAGAACAGCCACTATCATCAAACAAGTGATTGTCAGAGCCAATAAAGATTTGCACACCCTCTCCTTGCATAGAGGCGTCTAATAAGCTTGAAATATCTGTGCGGCGTTCAAAAACTTCAAACAACCTTTTTATGTTTTCAAGCTGATTTGGATCTGTCACATCGCTAAGTAAATTGCTGTGACCTGTTAAAATAAGGGTTGGTTTATCGTAAGTTTCAACCCATTTTGCCAACCCCTTTTCTACCAAGTCATGCACAACAGAATCTATTTCCTTACGAATTGAGTCAACATCATTAGATAGAACTGCCTGAATTTCAGCCAAAGTTCGCCCTACATAATGCGCATTTAAAAAATTTGAAGCTTCAACAAGTTTAGCTGGTGGAAAGCCTGCAGGCAGTGTAATCAGTCTGTTCTCAATATCTCCTTGATCAGAAACCAAGATGGCAAGAACCTTATTGGTATCTAAGCTCACAAATTCAACGTGCTTTAATACTGCGTCTTGTTTAGGCGCCATTACAAGCCCTGCACACCCAGAAAGACCTGAGAGTGTCCGACAAGCCTGATCAAGCATTTTATCAATATCAAGATTGCTTGAGCCACACATTTCCTCAATTGATCTTTTCTCCTGAGTTGCCAGATCACCAACTTCAAGCATGCCATGAACAAAAAACTTTAGCCCTTTTTCGGTCGGCAAACGACCAGCCGAAACATGTGGCGCGTAAAGCAAGCCAACTTCCTCAAGGTTAGCCATGACATTCCGAATGGTAGCTGATGAAAGCTTCATCCCAAGGCGCTCAGACAAAACTTTTGAACCAATAGGTTCACCTGTGTCGATGTAGGCATCAACAACACTTTTGAAGATTTCTAATGAGCGGTTATTAAGAATAAGTTCCATAACTTTGATTTATTACTTTGCAATAAGCATATCCAAGCTTGATCATAATCAATCAGTAATGATATATCAATCAGTCATAAATATATAGAATATAAAATGCGCGCCAATAATAGACTTAACAACCAATTACGCTCCGTTTCCTTCATTCCATACTTTTCAGCTTATGCGGAAGGGTCTTGCTTAATAAAGTTTGGTAACACACACGTTTTATGCACAGCAAGCGTTGAAGAAAAGGTCCCACCCTTCTTAAGAGGGCAAGGAATTGGATGGGTCACCTCAGAGTATGGCATGCTGCCGCGCGCAACACATAACCGCGTTGATCGTGAGGCTGTAAAAGGTAAACAAACTGGGCGCACCCAAGAAATCCAGCGCCTCATTGGGCGATCGTTGCGTTCAATCGTTGACCAAAAAGCACTTGGGGAAAGAACGATTAAAATCGATTGTGATGTTTTACAAGCAGATGGGGGCACAAGAACCGCAGCCATCACAGGTGCTTATATTGCTTTGAACTTGGCCTGTCAGAAACTTATTGAAAGCGGTAAAATTGCGGCGCTGCCTTTAACAGACAGCATCGCAGCCATCTCTTGTGGTATCGTCAACGGTTCCCCAATGCTTGACCTAGATTATGTTGAAGATTCAAATGCAGAAACAGATGCTAATTTTGTAATTACCGGTCAGGGAAAGTTGGTTGAGATTCAAGCTACAGCTGAAAAAGATCCCTTTACTGCTGATGAATTTTTAAGCCTTTTAAAACTGGCGCAAGAAGGAACAAAAAAGCTTAGCCTCCAACAAATTGAGCTATTACTTAATAGCAACAAATAGTTTTGTGACTCATAAAAAGCCACTTTCAATTTATGTCCATTGGCCCTTTTGTGTTTCCAAATGTCCATATTGTGACTTTAATAGCCATGTTAGAGAATCAATTGATCACAAAACATGGCTTGAATCTTATTTAAAAGACTTAGCATATCAAAAACAATTTGCTCCGAATCATGAAATTAAAAGCATTTTTTTTGGGGGTGGAACACCTTCACTTATGCCAGCTCACATTATCGAAGGCATCATTGACCAAATTAATAAGATTTGGGATGTTTCAAAAGACGTTGAAATTTCAATGGAAGCAAACCCTAACTCATCGGAAATAAATAAGTTTTTAGACTTTAAACTAGCTGGCATTAATCGAATTTCGCTTGGCATACAATCGCTTAAAAGTGATGTACTAAAGTTTCTGGGCCGTGCACATTCCAGCCAAGAAGCCTTGCATGCTATAGAGTCAGCTCAAAAAGTTTTCAAGTCATATTCTTTAGACTTTATTTACGCACACCCTAAGCATACGCCGCAAGAATGGGATGAAGAGCTGATTGAGATTCTGAGCATTAATCCGCCTCACCTATCTTTATACCAGCTGACTATTGAACCACAGACCCCGTTTCAATCATACGAACGTCTCGGTAAATTCAAAATGCCTAATGAAATAGTTTCAGAACAGTTTTATGATCAAACAGTAACAACGATGATTAATAGTGGTTATATGCATTACGAAGTTTCTAACTTTGCAAAGCCTGGTCATGCCTGCCAACATAATATGGCTTACTGGCAATCTAAAGATTATTTGGGGATTGGCCCAGGTGCTCACGGCAGGCACACTAAAAATAGCCGGCGCATTGCTACCAGAGCACATCGCTCGCCCGAAAAATGGCTCAGCCTGGTGCAACAACAAGGCCATGCTCTGACACATGAAGAAACCTTAACCGATCAAGAATCTCTTGAGGAAATCTTGCTTATGGGGCTGAGGTTAACAGAAGGTATTGATTTAAAAAAACTTGATCAATACGCAAGCAACGGATCTTGGCGTAACAAAACTGCACACAAAAGAAATAATTTGGCTAAAGAAGGTTTGATAACCCATGAAAAAGAAAAACTAAAAACAACACCTCAAGGCCTTAAAAAACTGAACGCAATTATTGAATACCTTCTCATTGACTAACTTAGTCTCTTATTCTTCGTTTGTTTAAAAAGCATTGCGCTGATTTTTTTTCCAACCTATAAATACCAAATGGCAAAAATTAAAAGACTTCTCTCAAAGGAATCACCGCTTCGTCAATATTGGATGCTTGTAAGCTTAGCCCTCATTGTACTGGGAACATTTTTCTTTTGGCAAGACTTATCAATCAACCTAAAAAACATTCTTTTCACTCTAAGTACCGTTTTAAAAAATATTTTAGTGTTCCTGCTACCTTTTCTTGTGCTCCCCTATATTTTCAACAGCTTGTCAGATTTGAAAGACCAGGGCGCATTATTGATTGTTCTTATTCTTGTTGGGGTTGCTATCTCAACATTTGCTGCCATTATATATGGCTATGGCGTTGTGAAACTTATAACAACCTACATTTCAATCAAGCCTTACGCCATCAATCTCGATCAAGATCAAATTTTCTCCTACATTAACCTAAATTTACCATCAATCCCCGTTGAGCTTATGCTTGCGATTGGAGCTATCGCTGGGATTATTCAAAGTCATAAACCTAACAAAAAAGTTCAGCGCTTTTTTGTTAAATATCAATATGCCAGTGATTTCTTTTTTGCAAAGATGTTCACACCAATTCTACCCTTATACATATTGGGTTTTCTAATGAAAATTGCCCATGATGGTGATTTTGGTGCGATTTTCCATTCATTCAAAAATCTGTTCTTATGCATGATTGCGGCCCAAATCATCTATATATTTGGATATTTCTTAATTGGCTGTACAGGTTTTGTGAACAGAGCCTTACGTGCTTTTAAAAATTCTCTCCCAGCATTTATTACTGGTTTTTCCTCTATATCAAGTATGGTGACTCTTCCGGTAACTTTACAGGTTGCCTACGAGAACACAAAGAATTTTAAAATTGCTGATCTAACGATCCCCACAACTGTGAACTGCCATGCAGTTGGAGATGCTATTGGCCTGACAATACTCTCTCTAAGCGTATATTATTTTACAAACGGTAGCCTTCCTGACTTCTCAACTTTTGTTGTGTTTGCAGGTATCTTAACTCTTGCCCAATTTGGGGCAGTTTCTGTTGCAGGTGGAAGTGTTATTATTATTGTTCCTTATCTTCAAAAAACGTTTGGCTTTACACCGGAAATGATTGGCCTTATCACAGCAATCTCTGTGTTTATTGAGCCTTGGGGCACAGGCTGCAATATCCTTGGCAATAGCGGCTACGTTATTATTGTTGAACGCGTTAATCGTTTTATTAAAAAGTTTTTTAAGAAACACAAAAAAAACCTAAGCAAAGAGTCCTTGTAAACTTTACTTTAGAAATTCTTTAGTTTGTTTTTTTTGATGGTGCTTTAAAAGCTTTAGATCTTTCCTGAAGGTTTTGGCAGAAATCATTTCGTGCGCCCTTTTAAACAAGCTCCACCCATAAATAGTTTTTTTAGAATCTGTTATTTCTTGATTTGTTTTAAGAATACTTTGCAAATAATCTGTTGACTTAGGAAGCGATGTTATAGGCATTTTTATATTCATCCGTTGATCAGACCCTAGCTTATCCAAATCTTGCACTGATCTTAAAAACGCATAGATAATTGATGCAACTCGAAACTCTGCTAATTCAACTTCATTTGGATCATGCCCATAGGATTTTTTAAGAAGCGTCGGAATCGCGTCTTCACTAACAATAGTTCGATAAATAATTGCGGCCATCTCAAAAGGCAGGTTTGAAATTGAAAATGTTTCCCAATCAATCACGTATAATTTATCATCTGATAAAATCACATTTTCAAAGTGCAAATCATTGTGACTTAACATAGGTGTAAAGTTTTCAAAATATTTATATGCTTCTAAAACGCCCTTGAGGGTTTCCTTACACATTTTTCGATATTCTGTTGGTAGTTTATTCAAATCCCAACTTTGAAACTTTTCTAAGTTGGGTATAAACATCCGATCCTTACGATTTAAATTAAGGGATTTCAGCCTTTGCAAGAGATTTGCTAGCTCGTTTGCTGATTGCTCGATATTTTGAAATGAGTATCCTCCAGTTTGCTCTATATAGTCTATTAGAATAATTCTATGATCCACATCAGAAAAATAGACCTTAGGGCCAACTTTTAAGAGAGAAGCAAGTTTCGTTGCCAAAATTTCAGAAGCAACTTGGTCAAAGGTTTTTTTATAGCTAATTATCCTAAGTACAAGTCTTTTTTTATTAACAGTGATAACGGCCAGTTTAGCACCTGAATCACCTACGTTGAGATACTTATCAAATTCAAATTGATTTGTTCCAAAAACACGGTTTAAATTTTCTAAAAAAGCTTTTTCAGTTGTGCTGTCTAATTCAAACCTGTTTTTATCAGCTATTACTGAAAATGATAACATTAAAAAAACAAACGCTGCAATTTTCATTTGTGAACTCCCTGTTTACTATGCAACTTTACATTAAAAGTTTATCTTTATCCATACCGTTTCAACAATTAACACAAAATCATAGTTTCTCCTTGCTATCTTTGACATCGGCATTTATAAAGACAAAAAAAGTAGCTGGCTTAAATGGACTGCCTCGTTACTTAAAAGCATTAACCTAAAACCTAAGAGGAAAAAATGTCCAAACTAAAAACTAAAGGCGGCGTTAAAAAACGCTTTCGCTTTACCGCTTCTGGTAAAATCAAATGTGGCCAAGCTGGAAAGCGCCATAACATGCGTAAAAGATCAAACAGTATGATTCGTAAAGCACGTGGCACAACTATTATGAAAACGTGCGATGAAAATATCGTCAAAAAGTACGCACCGTACAATCGATAGAAGGAGATACCCATGGCCAGAGTTAAACGCGGTGTAACCACACACGCTCGTCACAAAAAAATTATCAAACAAGCAAAAGGTTCTAGAGGCAGAGCAAAAAACTGTTTCAGAGTCGCAATTCAACGTGTTGAGAAAAACTTACAATACGCTTACCGTGATCGTCGCAATCGTAAAAGGCAATTTCGCGCTTTGTGGATTCAACGAATCAATGCTGCTGCACGTGAGCACGGCATGACATATTCACAGCTTATTCATGGCTTACTTAAAGCGAATATTGAGATGGATCGCAAGGTTCTTTCAAACATGGCTATTGAATCGCCAAGCTCTTTTGCAGAAGTTGTCAAAAAAGCACAAGCAGCCTTGAAATAATAGTCAACACAAAAGTATAATTCTGATAAGGTTTCGAGGTATTGCTTGAAACCTTATTTTTATTTAAAACAATTATTTTATGACCATGATTAATCTTGAAGATCTTTTAAGTTCCATCGAGACTATTACTTGCTTAACAGCTCTAGAGGAAAAAAGAGTTGAACTATTAGGTAAAAATGGTCTTGTCACCCAACAACTTAAATCACTCGCTGCTCTTTCAATTGAAGAAAAAAAAACAAAGGGCCAAGAGATAAATGTCATAAAAACGCAAATCAACCAGAAGCTAGCAGAAAAAAAGAATGCGTTAGAAGAAATAGCCTTGAAGGAGAAATTAGCTTCAGAAAAAATTGATCTCACACGACCCGTTCAAACCAGCACTCATGGTAAAATTCACCCGCTCACGCAAACCATCCAAGAAGTTATTGCTATCTTTGGTCAAATGGGCTTTAAGCTTGAAACAGGCCCTGAAATTGAACGCGATGATTATAATTTTGATTATTTAAATATTCCACCTCATCACCCTGCACGCCAAGATCAGGATACGTTTTATATGCCTGAAAACAGCAGTGGAGAAAAAATGGTTCTGCGCACACAGACTTCGCCTGTTCAAATCAGGACCATGTTGTCCCAAAAACCACCCATTCAGATTATTGTTCCAGGGCGGACATTCCGCTCAGATTCAGATCAAACACACACTCCTATGTTTCACCAAGTTGAAGGTTTATACATCGGTCAAAGTATTCACATGGGTCATTTAAAAGGATGCCTCGAAAATTTTTTAAAAAGTTTTTTTCGTGTTGAAAATTTGCCAATTCGTTTCCGACCCAGCTACTTTCCTTTTACCGAACCATCAGCCGAGGTTGATATTGGATGCCATCGTTCAGAGGGCACGCTCACAATTGGTGAAGGTCAAGACTGGCTTGAAATACTTGGATGTGGCATGGTTCATCCCCAAGTTCTCAAAAATTGTGGCGTTGACCCTGATAAGTATCAAGGCTTTGCTTTCGGGATGGGCATTGAAAGAATTGCCATGCTTAAATATGGAATTCCAGACTTAAGAACGTTTTATGAAGGTGATGAAGAATGGATTCATCACTATGGTTTTGAGTTTTATCAAATGCCTGGAATTCTAAACCGTTTACATGGAGGAATTGGCCGATGAAATTCACTCTAAGCTGGTTAAAAAATCATCTTGATACGAACCACTCACTTGATGATATTCTACAAGCATTAACTAGTATTGGCCTTGAAGTTGAGTCTTGCATCAATCCAGCAGACGCGCTTAATAATTTCGTTGTCGCTCAAATCACCGAAACCAGTCCTCATCCTGATGCTGATAAGCTTCAAGTATGCAGCGTATTTGACGGTAAGGATACAAGGAAAATTGTTTGTGGTGCAGCCAATGCGCGCAAAGATCTTATGGTTGCACTAGCCCTACCAGGTGCAGTTGTTCCAAGCAATGGTATGAAGATTCAAACAGGTAAGATTCGTGGCGTTGAAAGCCTTGGAATGCTGTGTTCAGAAGATGAATTAGGCTTAAGTAAAAGCAAAGCTCTGGGTATTCTTGAATTAGATATGAATGCAGCCCCTGGCACACCCCTTGCAGATCATCTGAACATGAATGATCCAATCATTGATCTAGCCATAACTCCCAACAGAGCAGATTGTTTTAGCGTTCGAGGCGTTGCCAGAGACCTTGCAGCCAAAGGACTGGGAACTTTAAAACCTATGGATGTTCCAGAAATCGAAGGCACCTTTGATAGCGCCATGAAAATTGATGTAGATCACTCTATTTGCCCTTACTACCTTGGCCGTGAAGTTACTGGCTTAATAAACAAAGAGTCACCGGAAGAAATCAAACGCCTACTCAGAGCCATTGACATTGAACCGAAGTCAGCTGTGGTTGATTTTACTAATTTCATTACCCATGATATTGGTCGCCCTTCTCATGCATATGATATTGAAAAGCTAGGGAATATTATTTCAACCCGTCCTGCTAAAACTGATGAGTCTTTTCAAGCTTTAAATGGCACAGCCTACAAACTTGATAAAAATGACACGGTCCTATCTGATGGTGGCAAGGCCATCGCTCTACCAGGCATCATTGGCAGTGAATCAACCGGATATTCAGGCCAAACAAAAAGTATTTTTCTGGAAATTGCTTATTTTAATCCAATAGATGTCGCAACCATGGGGCAACGTCATCATATCCATACCGATAGCCGTGTTCGTATGGAACGTAGCATTGATACAGCTGGATGCGCCTTTGGAATGAATTATTTATGCCACCTTATCCAAAAGCACTGTGGGGGTAAATTTAGCCACGTTATATCTTCAGGAAACTCACCTTATTTGCCAAAGGGAATCACATTAACTAAAGATAGCATTACTAGAAGGCTAGGAATTGAAATTGATCTTGATACGTGTCGTTCGATTTTAGAAAAGCTTGGTATGAAGGTGGATAGAGCAAATGAAGAAAATACTCTATCTGTTATTGCCCCCTCTTGGCGTCCAGATATCAGCATAAAAGAAGATCTAATTGAAGAAATTGCTCGTATTTATGGATATGATCATATTCAAAATCAGCCCCTTCCCTCAACAAATCAATCCTCATGTTTAACCATTAAGCAGCAAAAAAAGATTCAGCTTTCACGTTTTTTGCCAACACTAGGTTTTAATGAGGTTATTTCTTGGTCTATGATTCCTGAACCAGTTGCGAAGCTTTTTAATCAAAACAACCCCAAACTTAAGATTAAAAACCCAATCAGCCAAGATCTAGAGTGGATGCGACCTTCTCTACTATGTCAAATGATCAAAACCTTAGAAAATAATGTTAATAGAGGGCGATCAAAGTTTAACGTATTTGAGACAGGTCATGTTTATCATGGCTTAGAAAAAATTGATCAACCCTTTCACGTTGCTGGTTTACGTTATGGTTCGCCTTCAACCCTGGACTGGCACAATCCAAATATATCAGCTGATGTTTACGCTGTTAAAAAAGATATTTTTTCTTGCCTTGAAGTGCTTGGCCTAAACCCTACCAAAGTGCAGATATCTACTGCTAATCTACCTGTGTGGTATCACCCTGGGCGCTCGGCATCATTGATGTTAGGTCCAAAAGTATGCTTGGGACACTTTGGTGAAATCCATCCAAATATCCAAAAGAATTTCAAAATACCCAACCCTATGCATGCCTTTGAAATTAATTGTGATTCACTTCCTAGCTCAAAAGAAAAGTCTACGAACAAAGGTCCACTTAAACAGTCAAAGTTCCAGTCATTCCACCGCGATTTATCTTTTCTTGTTGATAAAAATATAGAGCTTGGCCCAATTGTTTCATCAATGTCTAAGACAAACCCAAAAGTTATAAAAGAGGTTATTTTGTCAGATGTTTATAGTGGTAAAGGAATACCCTCTGATAAATTATCAATTACAATTCGCCTTGTCATTCAACCAATAAATGCCACTATGACAGAAGAAGAAATAAGAACCCTCTACGACAAAGCAATAAGCCTAGCCACTTCTCACCCTGGAGTTGAATTCAGATTATGACATCATCCTACGCTCCTGAGCGCATCCGAAACTTTGCGATTATCGCCCACATTGATCACGGTAAATCAACCCTCGCTGATCGGTTGATTCAAGCCTGTGAAGGACTCACTAACCGCGAACTTAAAGATCAGGTTCTTGATAGTATGGATATTGAGCGTGAGCGGGGTATTACGATTAAAGCACAAACAGTTTGCTTGAAATACAAAGCAAAGGATGGGCATACGTATACCCTTAACTTGATGGACACACCTGGACACGTTGACTTTTCCTATGAAGTAAGCCGATGCCTCTCCTCCTGCGAAGGATCGCTGTTGGTCGTTGACGCAAGTCAGGGCGTTGAAGCGCAAACACTTGCTAACGTATACCAAGCCATTGATCATGATCACGAGATCATCCCCGTGCTCAATAAAATTGATTTACCCGCTGCTGAACCTGAGCGTGTAAAAAAACAGATCGAAGATGTTATCGGAATTGACACATCAGACAGTATTGAAATTTCAGCTAAAACAGGCCTTGGAATTCCTGATGTTCTAGAAGCCATTGTTGCACGCTTGCCAGCGCCTAAAACAGCTGACCCTCAAGGGCCTTTGAAAGCTCTTTTAATTGACAGTTGGTATGACACCTATCTTGGTGTTATCACTCTTGTGCGAATATTTTCAGGAACTTTGAAAAAATCACAAAAGATAAAAATGCTGGCAACCCGAGGCGAGTACCAAGTAGACGGTGTGGGTGTTTTCACACCAAAGAAAGTTGAAATGAATCAATTACAACCTGGCGAAATAGGCTTTCTGAATGCCAGCATCAAACAAGTTGCAGACTGCCAAATCGGAGATACTATTTTTGATATCCAGCATCCAATCGATGAACCTTTACCAGGATTTAAACCAAGCATTCCGGTTGTGTTTTGTGGCTTATTTCCTGCAGATGCTGCTCAATTTGATGATTTAAAACAGGCCTTAGCTAAACTACGTCTTAATGATGCAAGCTTTTCATTCGAACCTGAATCATCAGCAGCTCTTGGCTTTGGGTTTAGATGTGGATTTTTAGGACTGTTACACCTTGAGATTGTCCAAGAAAGGCTTGAAAGAGAGTTTGATTTAGATCTGGTTACAACAGCTCCAAGTGTTGTATACCGCATATATTTACGCAATGGTAAACAAATTGAATTACACAATCCAGCTGATTTTCCAGATATCATGAAAATCGATTATCTTGAAGAGCCCTGGATTGAAGCAACCATTATGGTTCCTGATGAATTTTTAGGACCTGTTCTCGCTTTGTGCACAGAAAGACGCGGTGAACAAACACAGCTTACCTATGTTGGTAATCGGGCCATGGTTGTGTATAAACTGCCCCTTAATGAAATTGTTTTTGATTTTTATGATCGACTTAAATCCATTACCCGTGGATATGCAAGTTTTGACTACCAGATTGAAGAATACCGACGCAGCGACCTTGTTAAAGTTTCTATTATGATCAATAGCGAGCCTGTAGATTCATTATCGCTAATTGTTCACAGAAGCCAGGCTGAATATCGTGGGCGACTACTCTGTACGCGTTTAAAGTCATTAATTCCACGACAACTGTTTAAAATTGCCATTCAAGCTGCAATTGGCGGAAAAATTATTGCTCGTGAAACCGTTTCAGCTATGCGAAAAGATGTTACAGCAAAGTGTTATGGCGGTGACGTTTCACGTAAACGCAAGCTATTAGACAAGCAAAAGAAGGGTAAAAAGCGGATGCGGAATATTGGAAATGTTGAAGTTCCACAAAGCGCCTTTATTGCAGCCCTTAAAATGGGAGATGCAGACTAAAAGAAATGTTAACTGATTAACAGCAGCAATTACACCCACAACTTTTGCAGGCGCATTTCTCGGTGGTGCAGCCACAGTTAGTACAATCACAATTTTTACAAGTACATTGATTATTCATAAATCCTCCTAGTTATGCTTGAGTTCGTTGTCGACTAAAAGAATCTTGAAAGAGTGGATTTTGCGTCATTGAGCCTATGTGAATAGGCTCCTTTAGAGCATTGCTTAACATTTGGCTAATCCTTTCTAAAACATAAGATATCTCGCATTCACGCTGAGCCATATTGAGCGCCTCCAAAGCAATTTTATTAGCTTCTTTAACAGGAAGACGCACAAGATCGAACATGATATTCATTCGGTATTCCATCGGAAAGAAAACGGAAAGCATAATAAAGTGCAATCTTAAATCATGTAATTTTTCATCACGTTTTGATTCTGGAAATTTTCTTAAAGATTCACCATGACACTTATTTACTAACTTAGCAATTCGCCTAGAATCCCCTTGAATAAGCGCGTCACAATAGACAAATATTTCCATCTTTGACTTTTGTCCAAAGAGATATCTTTTAGCCTCCTCAAATTTTTTAAATTTACGCTTTTTAGATTTACATTGTGATTCATCATATGAACTCAAAGACAAACCCGAATCAGCTGAAGATGAAGAAAGTCTTTTTTCTGAGCTCATTGGAGCAACTTTAGAACTTTTACGAATCCTGTAAGCGTCAACAATAAAAAATGTCGAACATAGTAGAAATAAAACAAACAAACGCATACAGGACTCCCTTCACTAGCTTAGGTTACTGCTAACAAGTTCGGGAAACAATAGTTAATTTGTTAAGAGAAGTTGGTGCCCCCAGGGAGACTCGAACTCCCACGTCCAGAAGGACAGCAGATTTTGAGTCTGCCACGTCTACCAATTCCGCCACAGGGGCGCACCATTAAGTGCACTATAGCCAATCTTTCGTAAAGATCAATACAGATTTATTCTCTTGGGAATTTAGACAAAATTTTGCTATATAAATTACATGAAAAAAATTCTTTCAGGCATTCAACCAACTGGCAATATGCACCTTGGCAATTATCTGGGCGCTATTAAAAATTGGCTTCCTCTTCAAAAAGAAAATGACTGTTTGTTTTGCCTTGTTGATTTACATGCCCTTACAACACAACCTGATCCTAAAAATTTGAAAGAAAGTATTTTTTCTGGCGCTGCCCTTTATCTTGCAGCAGGTATTAATCCAGAAAAATCATCTATTTTCATTCAAAGTCAAGTCCCTGCTCACTCTGAGCTTATGTGGTTACTCAGTTGCTTTACGCCCATGGGTTGGTTAAACCGCATGACACAATTCAAAGAAAAGTCGGGAAAGCATAAAGATAAAGCTGTACTAGGCCTTTATTCATACCCAGTTTTGATGGCTGCCGATATTTTACTTTACCAAGCAACCCATGTTCCTGTTGGCGAAGACCAAAAACAGCATATTGAGATGACCCGTGATTTAGCAATCAGTATTAATCAAAGGTTTAATAAAGAGTTGTTCACAATCCCAGAGCCACTTATACAGTCTTCTGGTGCACGTATTATGAGCCTTAGGGATGGTACAAAGAAAATGAGTAAATCTGATCCATCTGACATGAGCCGCATCGGTATTTTTGATTCTCCTGAACTGATCCTTGATAAGTTTAAAAGAGCAAAAACAGATAGCGGTGACTTTCCTGTATCATCAGATGATCTGCCCAGTCGGCCCGAAATTAATAATCTTATTCAGATTTATAGTTCTCTAGCCTCTAAATCGATTGAGGAGATTTTACAAGATTACCAAGGAAAAGGATTTGCTGAATTTAAAAAAGACCTCGCTGAGATTTGTATAGAAGCCCTAACGCCTATTCGAACAAAATATCACCAACTGATAAATGAACCTGAATATGTATGGTCAATTCTCAAGAAAGGGCAAGAAGAAGCTAATAATACTGCTGATAAAACCTTGCATAAAATTAAAGATACCCTAGGCTTACCTAACTGATTTCACCTTTCTTTTTTCAAGCTTTATAAGCAATACGTTTGAAAAAATAATCAGTCCACCCCCCACTAGAGTGGAAATTACTGGAACTTCAAAAAAGAAAATAAACCCAGAAAAAATATTTAATGGAAATCTTGCAAACTTAAAAGGCGCAATAAAAGATGCCTCAGCTTTTGTGTAAGCCTCAATGAGTGCTATTTGTGTTGCAATATAAAATAAGCCAACCAAAAAAACTCGTAGTAAATCTGAAAATTGTGGCCATTGCCAATACCACAATGCTAGAGGCGCTGAGAACAGACACATAAATAACATCAAATAAAAAAGCGTGGTAAGTGATCCATCAGATTTGGATATTGTTTTTATAATTAAAGATGAACCAGAAAAAAAGAGCGCTGAGAAAAGCGGTAAAAGAAGAAAATAGACGTGCTCAATGGTTTCATTGAACGGATTCAAAACAGTTAAAACACCTACAAATCCTATGATGAGACTAGTTAGAACAAGCTTTTTGAATTTCTCTTGAAACAGAATCCAACCACCAATAGAAGTAAAAAGCGCGCTTGTTAAAGACAGGGAAGCTGACTGAGCAAGAGGCAAGTACAATAATGCCCCAAACCAAAAAAAGTTTCCCAGAGCACCAAATAGGGACTTCAAGATATGAAACCTAATGATATTAGTTTTCATAATTTCTTTTACACGCCTGAAGTAAACAATTAATAATACAAGAAAAGCCACAAGAGTTTTAAGAAAAACCAATTGAAAAACTGAAAGCTTTACAGATAAACCATGAACCAAACCATTAGACAATGCCGCTAAAACTCCAGAGGCAAAAACTAATAGAGCACCATATAAATTTGGCGAAAAGCCATGTTTTCTTTTTCGTAAATTCACAAGCATCGAATCAATCACTCAAATACATTTTTGTCAGAATCAATATATATCACATTTTAAGTCTATATTTATATTGCAAGATTAGCTGTGTTGGGCTAGTTTGACCATGGTTGCCCGCTTGGTGGAATTGGTAGACACAAGGGACTTAAAATCCCTCGGCCATTGCGGCCGTGCCGGTTCGAGTCCGGCAGCGGGCACCACTTCTTTAATAACCTTTCTACACATTAAAAATAAAAACTGAGCTAGATGGTAGCTGGATATCGGATACTTATAGGGTTAAAAGACGCTCTAAGCTTTGCAAGTATAAGCACACAAAATTACTGAAACCTTTTGTGGCGGAAGTGACAACCCGGATAGCCTGTTGCATTCCCTAATCTATTGACAAATTAAATGGTGTCTCATACTGAGACCAGCCCTATCCTATGGAATAAATGGCAAAAGAAGGGGATTCTGAGCAACCTCTGCATATTCTAAGTGATCAAATTTACTGCAAGATTCACAAAAAGCTTGCCATGCTTCAGACTCATAACCACAAAACTTACATGACCATTTTCGCTTTAGTTTTTGCTGAAGAAGCGAGTTAAGCATTTCATAGGCTTTTTCATTTTCTCCTTTTTCATCATGAGTCATAAGAGCATTCAAATAACTTATTTCTGAGCTGTGTGATTGATTATATTTATCTGTAAACTTTTCAAGCGCATTTTTGGCTTCTCCCCAAAGTTTAGCATTAATATATTTTAAAATAAGGACAAGAGAAGCAATTGGCGCTTCAGGCGATTGTTTCAAAAGATCTGAGGCAAGTTGAGCTTGATCAATTTCGGTTTCTCCTAAGTCTGCATATGCACGTGCAATTAGGTATGAACTTGAATTATTCTGCCAAGTCTCCAACAGTGTTTTCTTTGCTCTTTCTAGCTGATTATTTTCAGCAAAATATTTTGCAAGCAAAAGTGATGGCTGGGGGTTTGATAAATTATACTCATGCGCTTTTTGGAGATATTCAACATAATTATCTTCACTAGGACCAAGATGTTTTGCAAACAGATACCATATCATAGAAAAAAGATAATTTTCATAACCTTTTTCAAAGCTGTACAATCTGCCACCTTCACGAAGATATTCAAGCGCTTTTTCGTATTTTTTATTACCAATACTTAAAAAAACAGCAGACTTGTAAAACCAAGCTGAGGGCATTAACTTCAAAGCCTCTTCAGTTAACGTTAACGCCAAACTGGTATTGCCCATAGAAATTGCTTTGCGTATCTGAATTTTCAGAGCAAGTGGCTTTAAAATTGGGTTTAGTTGTAATTTAGCAATAAGCTCTTCTAAATTATCATGATCGTTGCGCGTTACTACAACACGGTATTGATAATAAAGCGATAATAAGTCCTGCGGGTACTTTCCTTTCAGAAAGCTCACCTCATCATCAACCAACTTACTATTCTGAAGCTCTAGATCAATAAAGCCTTGTATTAGCTTCTCTTGAAATTTTAACAGCCGCAAATAGGTGTTTCTCTCAAGCCGAGTACGTATTCTGTTATAAAGATCTTTATAGGCATCATACAAAGTAAGAAGGAGAATCAGCAAAGTCACACTAAAGCCAACATATGTGCGCAGTGAAAACTTAATAATGTAATCTTGCCAATCTAAAGTAATTTCGCCAGGCACATAAGATGCCCAACCAACAGCAAGAATTATAATTAGTATTTTTACAATCCAAATAAAATAGATCATAAGTTATCCCCGGACTTTTTTGACACATCCAGCGTATAAAGCGGGCTCGCTTGATATGTTATGAAAAATGAATTTAACAAAACATGTCCTTGAACATAATTTTGTAATCTTTTTTTCCAGCGCTTTAGGCGAAAACCTTGTTCAATCATCTTATCTAATAACCTGTAAGATTCAGGCCAATCTTGTTGTGCAATTGACTCTCGAAGCAAAGGGGTTAGCTCTGATTTTTTGCGCATATTAACAAAACTTTTTATAAGTTTAATAATCCATGGATCTGATTGCCTTGCTTTACTTCGAACACCACGATCAACAATTTTATCTAAATCAGCCATAAGGGTCGTCCAAGCACCAATCCCCTGCTCTGAATAAGGAGCCAGTTTTTTTAGCTGTTCTTTTAATTTCTTATCCTTGAGCACCTGATATAGATGAAATAGGGCGGAATCAAAAGGCAGACCCATGCGCGCTCTAACAATAAAGTCTGAAAATAAAACACAAAGCTCTAAGTTATTAGAGCCTAGGCTTGTAGCAGCAGGCAAAATATTAGCTTCAGGTTCTGCTTGAGAGGCTAACAATGCTGCGCCTGATTGATTTTGTGGCTTTTTTGAGGTGTTTATATCCCGAGAATGTGTGCCCTGATTAGGTGTGGGTATTTCGCTTTTACTATCGTATACTGGGGCAGATATTTGAAGAGCATCGGGCTGCTCATCACTTTCTAAATTTTTATCATAAAAAGCAAAATAATATACCCCCATTACAGCAAGTACAAAAACAATCAGAGGCACAAGAATGCGCACTGAAATAAAATGAAGAAGTGTTTTTTTCTGTTTAGCTTTATTCGACATTTAAGAATTTTATCCCTTATCTCTTTGTAGCACTTCTACTATCTTTGAACAAAGGCTTTTTGAAGTTGGATACGATGCTACCATCTGCAAGTGACTTGGTATTTTTTCTATTGACCGTGAAATGTTCTCACCAAGCAAAAAATGATATAGTGTTTTTGACTTTTCCAACAAACCATGGCGCTCAACTTCATTGATATAACACTGTGCACTGAACGTTGAGAACAGAACAACTCCTTTAATTCTTCTGGTATTAAAAGCTTTTGTAATACAATTATTTTCATTTGGCTTAGTTTGGTATGTGACCAACCTAGAACACTCAAGGTTTATTTTTTTTAACTCTTTTGAGAAATCAATCGTAACCTTATCCCCTGAAACGAACAGATATTTACCACGATCTTTATCTGAACGAATAATGTCCAGAAGATCACTGGCAGTTTGTGCCTCCACAACATCAATACCAGGAAACCTCTGCGAGATGGCTTGTGACAGGCTTTCCCCAACAACATAAAAAGCTTTTAAATTTTTTAGCCTAGGCATATTGGCTAGCGCATTTTTACTTGTGATAATACAAAAGTCGTATTGAGAGTTACATTCAATTATATTTTTATCACAAAATGTAACAGGAATAATCTTTAGCAAAGGGCAACAACAGGAATCAATGCCATACTCTTTCAAGCTTTGTGATACTATTCCATTGTCACCTTTTGGCCTTGTTAAGAGAACAGTCATTTTCTTTTTTGCTTATCAAGCAAATCTCGTGCAACTATTTCTGCAAGTTTATCAGGATTGATATTCTGATGATGAGAAAAAACTGTGTGATTAAGTGCATCATCTGAAAGCATAGAATTTGCTTTGTATATTTCACCCAGTTTATGAACAAATACACCCACGGGCATTTGGCAACTTGCCCCCAGAATTTTTAAAATTTTTTGTTCAATTTGAAAACAATGCCACGTTGTTAGATCATTGATCTTTTGAATCATAGGCAGCAAAGGGCTTTTTGGACACATTGTCATAGCAATAATGCCTTGCCCTGCTGCTGGAATAAAATCATTCTGATCAAAACAATATCCAAAATCATCCCCATAGCCCAGTCGTTCAAGCCCTGCTGCAGCCAGAACAGTTGCATCTATCTCTTGATCATGAATTTTTTTTAATCTGGTTTGTACATTTCCCCTTATTGGAACAACTGTTAAATCAGGCCTTAGGTATTTAACTAAGGCATGTCGCCGCAGGGAGCAAGTTCCTATAACTGCCCCAGAAGGCAAATCACTTAACGTTAAGTTATCCTTAGAAATCAGAACATCGCCTGGTTTTGAGCGCTCTAAAGTTGCAGCTAAGACAAGCTGATCAGGACATTCAACGCTCATATCTTTTGCTGAATGAACGGCTACGTCAATCTCTCCACGAATACATGCTTGGTCAACTTCCTTACAAAATAAACCTTTTCCCCCAAATGAATACAAAGGAACATCTTTCAGGTTATCACCTGTCGTACAAAATGATTTAAAAGAGGCTGTAAAGTTTGGGAACACGTTTAAAAACTTGCTTGCAACAATTTCAGCCTGTCTTTTGGCTAAGGGACTTGATCGGCTCCCAAACCTAATATGATTAACTTGATTTTTTACCTGCATACTGATTTTATGCCATAAACTGTTGCTAATGGAAATGACAAGCGAATCAAAAGTTTTTTTAGGCATAGAAGACAGCTGTGATGACACAGCTGTTGCCATCGTTTCCAATGATAAAAAAATTCTTAGTGAGTCAAAGGTTTCACACTTAAAGGTTAATGAACCATATGGAGGCGTTGTTCCAGAAATCACTGCTCGTGCTCACCTCAATCATCTTTCGCAGCTTGTTAGGGAAGCACTTAAAAAAGCCAAACTAGAATTACATACACTTGATGGATTTGCCGCAACTGCAGGACCTGGGCTGATAGGTGGCCTGATTTGTGGCATGCAATTTGCAAAAGCATTATCTTATTTTCACAACAAGCCTTTTTTTGGTGTTAATCACTTGGAGGCTCATGCGTTAACACCCCGATTAACCTCAGACTTGAAGTTTCCTTATATTCTTCTTTTGATTTCTGGGGGACACACACAACTTGTCAAAGTTAATGGAGTTCGCAAGTATCAAATTATTGGCTCAACACTCGACGATGCTCTCGGCGAAGCTTTTGACAAAGTTGGAAAAATGTTAGGACTCCCCTATCCAGCTGGCCCCATGATAGAAAAATTAGCTCAAAATGGATCAACCTCATTTAACTTTGTTAGGCCTTTGTGCAAGCAAAAAACCACTGATTTTTCTTTCTCAGGGCTTAAAAGTGATGTTCGTAGAAAAATTGAAGGACTCAATCAAATTAATCAAAAAATCAGAGAAGACATTGCCTGCTCTTTCCAAGAAACGATTAAAGAAGTTCTCATCAAAAAATGCAGCATTGCTATTCGAGATAATCCTGAAATTAAAAACTTTGTTGTAAGTGGTGGCGTTGCGTCAAACAAGTATATACGTCAATCTCTTCAAAACATGTGTGATACAAATAATGTTAACTTTATAGCCCCACCCATTGAGCTGTGCACGGATAATGGCGTCATGATTGCCTGGGCAGGCATTGAAAATGATAAAGCTGGGTTCGTAGACAACTATAATCTATCGCCACGGCCGCGATGGCCACTAAATGAGATTTAAAAATGCACAGTCATTTTTTAAAAGATAGTCTTGTAATCATATTTCTATCATTTTTACTTTTTTATATTGGGGCTCCTCAGCGTCCATTCTCCACACCAGATGAAGGCAGGTACATGGAAATACCAAGAGAAATGGCTGCAAACAACTCGTTTATTACCCCACGTCTTAATGGGGTAAAATATTTTGAAAAGCCCCCCCTACTCTATTGGCTGCAAGCTGGCATGATAAAAGCTTTTGGCGCTCACGAATGGAGTGGCAGGATTATACCAGCACTTGCCGGTGCACTAGGTGTTTTCTTTGCTTATTTTTTAGCTCTAAATCTATTTAATAGACCAACGGCTCTACTTGCTGCCATCATCTTATCTACGAGTGCTCTTTATTTTATTTTAAGCCATATCATTATTACGGATGGTCTTTTTAGTACGCTTGTTAATGGGGCGCTTAGTTTTTTTATTGTTGGCATGCATAAGCGTCCTGGAGAACGCAGGAGAAGAATGGCTATATTAGCAGCCGCCTGCCTTGCACTAGCTGTATTAACCAAAGGTCTTGTTGCTTGCATTCTATTTAGTGCCATATCTTTAATTTGGTTCATGCTTTGCAGAAAAAAAATAAGACTGCTTCCACTATATATCCCTTTAACACTATCAATTTTTTTACTTATCGTGATGCCTTGGCATATTCTTGTTCAGCTAAAAAATCCTGAATTTTTTGATTTCTATATTATAAAAGAGCATTTCCAAAGGTTTGCAACAAAGACACACAATAGATATCAACCGTTTTATTTTTTCTTGCCTGTTATTATTTTTGGATTGTTCCCATGGTTTGGCGCTTTAATAACCGGATTAATACGATCTATTTTAAATAAAGAGCTCATCAAAAAAGATCATAAATGCACAATTGTTTTCCTATTGGTTTGGAGTATTTTCCCAACATTGCTTTTTAGTATATCAAGCTCTAAGTTAATTACTTATGTTCTCCCTGTAATAACACCTTTAAGCGTTCTTATCGCCTACTCTATTAAACGCACCAAAGACTTAAATTTATCATATAAACCCGAGGTGTTGAGCTACTCAGTATTTTTTATCTGTGTTCTTATTTTTTATGAATTTAAGAAAAGCGATATTCCAATAAATGACTTCTTAGAGTACCACGATAAAATTCAATTCTTGAAGATCTTGTTTTGGCTTAGCGTTCTTTTGCCATTGCCGCTATATAAACTAAAGGGATCAAAAATAACGCTTTATATAATTCTTACCTTAACAGTTTTACAGTATTCAGTAATGGTCTGGGCCACGCTTTACAATGACTCCTCAAGTGTAAAATCAACTTATAAACATATTGAGAAGAACATTGGAGCACACAAAATTCACCTCATTAGTTATTACCATTACCATCAAGATTTACCTGTGTATGCTCAAAGACTTATCCCTATCGTTGGTGGCTTGGGCGAAATGGAGTTTGGGCACCAACAAGAACAACACCCAATAAAGCTCTCAGATGCTGATTTCTGGCAATTGTGGTTCTCTGATCAATACGTCTGCGCATTTGCTTGGAAACAACAAGGATACAACAAGTTTAAAAAATCATTGTCTCTAAAACAAAAACATTTTAAACCACTTAGAGATGAACAGATCAATCCCTACGAAGTTAGAATAAGGACAAAACTCCCTACATTTTGCAATGTTTCTCCACTGGCAATGCATTCCTAAATGGGGTATCAAAAAGAATAACAAATATTTTTCTTAAATGAACCCATCACCTTTTCTATCAATTATTGTCCCTGTTTATAACGAAGAAGAGATGCTTCTGGCTTTTCATGATAGACTGATAAAAACTTTAGAAAAAAATAAGTACAAATTTGAAATCCTTTACATCAATGATGGAAGCAGTGATCAAAGTGAATTGATTTTATCTTCTATAGAAGAAAAAGATCCTAAACACGTTTATGTTCTGAACTTTGATCAAAACTACGGCCAGCATATCGCGATAACCGCAGGCTTTGACCACATGCGTGGAGATGTCGCTATTAATCTTGATGCTGATTTACAAAACCCACCAGAAGAAATTCCAAAACTTGTGGAACAGTATCTAAAAGGCCATGATATGGTTGGAAGCTATCGCCTTAGAAGAAAAGATCATAAGTGGCGTGACTATGGTTCCAAATTTGCAAATTTTATCCGCAAACAAATCACAACTCTTGATATGAAAGACCAAGGGTGCATGTTTCGCGCTTATTCAAAAGAGCTTACCAAAAAAATATGCCAGGGAAATGAACGCGCTTTATTTATTCCTGCACTGGGTTGGAAATATGCGAAAAACCCAATTGAGATTGGCCTTGTTCATGATGAGCGGGCCTTCGGTGAATCAAAATACAAACTATACGATCTTCTTAGAGTAAGCATAGATCTTGCCACAAGCATGAGTTTAGCACCAATTCAGCTTGTCACCGCAACTGGCATACTTACCGCACTCTTTAGTTTCTTCATTTTTATTTACATGATCGCAAGACGCTTTATATACGGGCCCGAAGTAGAGGGTGTTTTTACACTTTTTGCATTGGTCTTTTTTATGATTGGAATAGCTATTTTTGGCATTGGTGTGATTGGTGAATATATTGGCCGCATATATCATATTGTTCAAGGGCGCCCCCGCTACAATTTAAAAAATAAAAATCAACCTCGAATCAGAACTTCACAATGAAAATCCTAATCACTGGTGTAAATGGCTTTATTGGTAACTGGCTTGCTCGCGCTTTGCTGAAAGACAAATCGTTCAACGTTACTGGCATTGATATTAAAGATTTTAATTTAACTCACCCAGTCGATGAGATCATTTCAAATCCGCGTTTTATTTTCCAAAACTTTGATCTTTTAGATGAGAATAATAAGACATCTTTGGATACTCTTGTTGCAGAACACGATGTTATTATCCCACTTGCAGCCATTGCAAATCCTTATCTTTATATTAAACAGCCTCTCAAAGTTTTTGAATTAGACTTTGAGCACAACTTAGCCATGATAAAATTAGCTAACAAACACCACAAAAGGCTTATTTTTCCTTCAACTTCTGAAGTATATGGCATGTCCGAAGATGCTCAGTTTGATGAAGATTCAACAAAACTGGTTATGGGCCCTGTCCAAAAAATGCGTTGGATATATGCATCTTCTAAGCAACTTTTAGATCGCGTTATTTGTGCATATGGTTTGCATGAAGGTTTGTCATACACACTCTTTAGGCCATTTAACTGGATTGGTCCAAGGTTAGATAACATTGATTCACAATCAGAAGGCGAATCAAGGGCTTTCACACAATTTATGAGCAATGTTATTCAAGGAAAACCGATATGTATTGTAAACGATGGGCTGCAAAGACGAACCTTTATTTATATAGAAGATGCTATAGATGCCTTGTTACGAATCATAAAAAATGAAAATCAATGTGCACACAACCAAATCTATAATATTGGCAACCCTAAAAATGATCTAAGTATATACGAATTAGCCCAGGCAATGATTCAGCATGCCCAAGGATTTCCTGAACTGCTTAAAGATTCAAGTTTATGTAAGTTGGAAATGGTTCATTCAGACGATTATTTTGGCCAATCCTATGAAGACGTATCGCGTCGTATGCCGTCAATTAAAAAAGCAAAAAAAGACTTAGGTTGGCAACCAGAGACATCTGTTAGTGATGCTATTGTAAAAACTTTTCAATTTTATAAAGAGTGCTCTTTAAAAGAGCAAAAAAAGATAAACTGAGTTAAAAGTCTTGTCCGAGTGAAATATAGAATTGTGCACGTTTATCACTCTCTCTACGTCTAACAGGCAAACCTACAACCATTTGTACATCTCCAATTGGTGACATATAATTCACGCCACCACCAACACCCATCAGAAGTGCATTTGAAAAGTTTGGGTAGCGCCCTTGATAATTAGATCCAGCATCAAAGAAACCTTGAAGAGCTAAATCATTATTCAAGAAATAATTAACTTCAGCACCCATAGCAAACAATGAACGACCTCCAATAGGCTTACCATTCGCATCTCTTTTACCAGCCAACTGATATCCATATCCACGAACAGTCCCCATACCTCCTGCAAAGAATTGCCAATCCAGCGGAAGCACCTTCTTGCCCGCACTAGGGGAGGCATAGAGCTTGTACCAGGCCTTCATAATTAGGGTATGATCATCGTTTAAAGGCCTTAAAATGGATTGACGTAATTTAAATTGAACAAATTGACGTTGGGGGGCAACTTGCATTGCCGGTGTTACTTCAAAATGAGCATCCCACCCTTTTCTTGGTGTCATCAAATCGTCTAATTGCTCATAGTGAATAGCCAGTGGGATTGAGATAACAGGCGCATTATGATCATTTAGTAAGCTGGATTTTGGCTTTACAGAGCTAAACTTAACCGACAACCCAACATCTGTTCTCAGTTTGTCATAAATTGGTGTTGTCAGAATACTAGAAATTTCAGCGCCCATAGCGCTATATGAATCTGTATGGGTGCGATTAATATTAAAACGCGTTGATAAATAACTCTCGGTCCACACAGCGTCAGGGACAATATGCTCAAAGCCTAAACCATTGTAATATTGACCAAATCCACCAAGAACTTTTATGAGCGATCCATCATCAAAAAGGTTAACCCCCTTCCATCCCAACCTTACATTAAAATTGTTGTTTGCATCATAACCAGCTTTCCATGCAAAAGCCCTTGAGGATTCAGGAAACGCCTCTACACGCATAGTCAAATTACTACCCGTTGGCTGTTTGTTTGGACGCGTTATTTTTACAAAGGCATATTGCTGTGTATTATTTAATGTTTCTATGGTTTGTATAACCTTAATATTGCTATAAACATCACCCTTTTTCCACTGCAACCTCTTTTTTATAAAGTCTTCATCAACGCCCTCTGCTGGCGCTATAAGCGTTTCACCAAAACGCACAAGCTTGCCTGGATCCATATGCAGCAAAACTTCAATACCCTTTTTGTCATGATCAACGGTGATTTTTTCATTCAGAACTTTGGCATATGGATAACCATTGTTTCCCAAAATCTCAAAAAGCTTACGCACACCAGCTTTAATGTTTTCGATAGTCGCTGGCGTTCCTGGCACCATCCCAAAGCGGGCTGGGTCTATTGAAAGCGCATTAAACAGTTGGTTGTCCAAGCTATTAGAGCTTAGGTTAAACTTAATAAGTTTATATTTAGGACCAGTTCGGACCATAAAATTCAAAGTTATTGGATTTGTCTTTAAGTCTATTTCATAATCAGCAAGCGCATCATAATACCCTAAACTCCTCAAGAGTGAATCAACAGCTTTTAAATCATTAACAACACGTTCTTTTAACTGTGCAATTGTTGAAGGTGGCGCGTTCTTTTGCGTAAAGATTGAAAGTTTATCAATAATTTTGTCACGAAGGCCATGTTCAAATACACCTGATAAAACTGGAATATAATTAATTACTGAAGAATCAATCTTTTTTGTGTGCTCTACTCCAACACTCATTGGCATATCACTATTAGAAGCAGCTTCACTTAGAATATAATAGGGGCTAAAAACTAAAAAAAGGCAAAAACCTAAGGAAAGATATGAGAGTTTAGCCATCCTATTAAACCTATAAACTACCCGATACTAGCATAGTTTTTCAAAAAAAAGAAAGGGGCATCCAAGAGCCAAACGCATATGTTGAGATAGCCCCATGTAATACACCAATAGAATTAACTATAGTTTATGAATTTCTTGTGAAACTGCTGGATTAATCCAACCAATGTTGCCATCGTTTCTACGGTGCACAACATTAATATTTCCTTGAGCTTCGTTCCTAAAAACCAAAACATTCATGTCAGATAAATCCATCCTCATAACAGCATCACTAACAGATAAAGTTGGAATCTCACTAGACATCTCAGCTATAACAGCAGCCTTAGCACCTTTATTTCCTGCATCCTCTCTCTCATCTATTTCCCCATGAGAGTGAGGTAAAACATAGTTCATCGCCATTAAAACATCCACATCTGCCTTCTTTTCATGATGATTTTTTATTTTATTGTGATAGCGACGAAGCCTTGTATCGATTTTGTGTAACGCCAGATCAAAAGCAATATAAGCATCTAATGCTGATTGATGACTCCGAAGATTAATATTCTTAGCCACGTGCACATCAATATCTGCTGTAATATTGCTATTATCCATTGAAATTGCCACAGAAGCTTCAATAGATTCTGGGAAATGCCTTAAAATAGTTGATTCAAGTTTTTCTGAAATATGCGTTTTAAGCGCATCCCCTAAATCAATGCCTTTTCCCTTAATAGAAATGTTCATGCTAATCCTCCTTATTGAATTTTTATTCTATCTTTGCACAAAGAATATAATTATTTGAGATGTCTGGCTTTAAAGTCCATTTTTGAAATAGCGGATTATAAACCATTCCGCTCATATTTAGAGGAACCAGACCTTCATTTTCAAGGCTACCATATAAACGTGAAGGTTTAATGAATTTTTGCCAATCATGTGTTTTTTTTGGCACAATTCCCAGTATATATTCCGCCATCAAAATAGACATGAAGTATGATTTAGTGGTTTGATTGATGGTTGATATAAAAACGATTCCATTTGATTTCAAATGCTGCCTTAATATTTTTACAAAGCTATCTAAATCATCAACATGCTCAACAACCTCTAAGGCTAGTATAATATCAAATTTTCTTTTCAAATTAAGTGTTTCTATTTTTTGGGACATGTATTCAATCGACAAACCCATAGCTTTAGCATGTTCAGAGGCTGTTTTAATAGCCTCTAAGCTTCCATCAACCCCAGTTACTTCATAGCCTATGCGAGCCATTGGCTCAGAGGCTACACCTCCTCCACAACCAACATCCAAAACAGATAGATGACAAGACTTGTTGTCATTCGGGAGTTCTACAAAATGTGTATTAATTTTGTTTAGGATGAATTCTAAGCGCAGTTGATTCATTTGATGGAGCATATCCATCTCACCATTAGCACCCCACCAACTTTTTATGGAATCAAAAAACTCTATTTCTTCTTTATGCTTTTTTACTCTCATCAAATCTTAAATTGTTTAGTGATTTTATTTTTTCTTTATAATACACTAAATTAGTTTTATTTAGAATGCTTGTGGAGGCTTACAATGAAAGCATCAACTAAACAAAATCAATATAATGGTGATTTTGAAACCCCGATAACGTGTCATTCTCTCTCGGAAATTAGAAAGAAAAAAAAGTTATCTACCCTCGATGTTGCCGAACACTTGAGAATAAGCAAAGCATACATTGATGCTATAGAAAAACACGACTTTCAATCATTGCCCTCAACAACATACACACTTGGCTTCATTCGGACCCTTGCAAAATTTTACGGCATTGATCCTATTGAAACATCTAATGTATACAAACAAAAAATATCCGAACATGGCATAAGCCTTGAACCAGATCATGAATTAAATCAGGTAATGCCTATTGATAAACCATCATCAAATTACATATACATTGGCATTCTTTTGACAGCCACAACACTTGCGCTAGGATACTACTTGTTTTCATACCAGCAAGATGCTCTTAATGACTTAAAAAATTTCTTACTTTAATGTTATTGTATTAAAGTCTAAAAAACTCTTTTAGTTCAGATCATTATCGAGTATCAAAACGATAGAAAAAAGGTCATAAAATATGGTTACCAGCCTTCGAGGCATGCCAGATATTTATCCTGAAGAAACGCAGCAAAGAGATCAGCTCACCAAGATTTTTACTAATACTGCTTTCTTGCATGGTTTTCATCGGATAGAGACACCAATATTGGAATCTCTTGATGTCTTTGTGCGGTCAGTCGGTGAAACATCTGATATCGTTTCAAAAGAAATGTATACCCTCAAAGACAAGGGTGAGCGAGATCTGTGTCTTCGTCCTGAAAATACCGCTGGGATAATAAGATCTATACTGAACAATAAAAAAAGCCACATTGAAAATCAAAAATACTTTTATTATGGACCGATGTTTCGATATGAGCGTCCCCAAAAAGGACGTTTAAGACAATTTAGTCAGCTGGGCATTGAGTATATTAACGCAAAATCACCAACTGCTGATGTTGAGTCTATTATATTGGCAAATGACTTCATAAAAAATATTGGTATTACAGACTATACTCTTGAGTTAAATACCTTGGGCGATGAAGAAACCAGAAAAAACCATAAAAAAGCCTTAGTTGAGTATTTGTCAAAACACCAACAGAATTTATCTAAAGAGAGTCAAGATCGCCTGCAAAAGAATCCACTTCGAATATTGGACTCAAAAGACGAAAAAGATATAGAAATATGCCAAAGTGCCCCTCTCCTGGTGGATTTTTTATCAAAGAGCGCTCAAGATTTTTTTGATAGGGTTGTTAACTTGCTCAATGAGCTGAATATTTATTTTAATTTAAATCCTTACTTAGTTCGTGGTCTAGACTATTACAGCCATACTATTTTTGAATTTAAGTCAGGCGATCTAGGGTCTCAAAGCACGTTTCTAGCTGGTGGGCGATATGATAAACTCTCACAGCTCTTAGGAGGACGGGTTCTGCCAAGTGTTGGCTGGGCTGCAGGGTTAGAAAGGCTTATGTTAATAAGCAATTTAAAAAAAGAAGATCAAATCACAACACTGGTAATACCTGGCGATGAATCACTGGTCTCACCTTCCCTTTCCCTAGTAGATAAAATACGCTCTAGAGGAATAACTTCTGAAGTTTCACCCAGCACCTCTTTTAAATCTGGCCTTAAGTATGCGAATAAAAATCAAGTGAACTTTGCCGTTTTACTTGGCGCAAAAGAACAGGAAACAAATACAGTTACTTGGAAAAACCTTTTAACTGGTTCTCAACACACAAATACATTAGAAGAATTTATTAAAGAAATTAAAAAATGAACACGTCAGAAAAGTTTCAAAAAATAGTTCAGCGTTTTGATGCCCTAAATCAAATCCTAGAAAAGGGGCATGAACTTAGCTCTGAGAAATTCATTAACTACTCTAAAGAACTTGCAGAAATAACTCCTGTTGCAGAGGCTATTAAAAAAGCTGATTCAATAAAAAGTGATATTATTGATCTTAAAGAAATCATAAAAGACCCGACTGCTGACAAAGAGATGAAGCAGCTTGCACAAGAAGAACTTTACGAACTTGAGTCAGCATTAAAAAAGCTTGATAAAGAAATCCAGCTTATGCTTATCCCAAAAGATGCTGCCGATGAGAAAAACGCAATCATTGAAATAAGAGCTGGGACTGGCGGAGAAGAAGCAGCCTTATTTGGGGCAAATCTTTTTTCTATGTATCAAAAATACGCAGAGCACAAAGGATGGAAGGTAGAAATTTTAGAAGTATCTGAAACTGGTATAGGCGGCATGAAAGAAGCCAGTTTACAAATAAGTGGTCGCAATGTTTTTGCAAATCTAAAATATGAATCAGGTGTGCATCGTGTTCAACGTGTTCCAGAAACAGAAACATCTGGCCGCATCCATACATCTGCAGCAACGGTTGCCGTTCTACCAGAGGCAGAAGAAGTTGATATCAAAATTGAAGATAAAGACTTACGTATCGATGTTTTTAGATCAAGCGGACCTGGAGGGCAGTCCGTTAACACAACCGATAGTGCTGTTCGGATTACACATATTCCAACTGGCATTGTTGTGTCGCAACAGGATGAAAAGTCACAGCATAAGAATCGCGCTAAAGCTATGAAAGTTTTAAGGTCGCGTCTTTATGAAGCTGAACGACAAAAACAAATCCAAGAACGATCTCAAAGCCGCCAGAAGCAAGTAGGCAGTGGCGATCGCTCTGAGCGAATTAGAACCTACAACTATCCCCAAGGACGCGTCACAGACCATCGTATCAATTTAACTTTATATAAAATCCATGATATTTTGGCCGGGACTGGTTTAGACGAGGTTATCAATCCACTTAAAGCAGAAGAACAGGCCCAAAAACTTGCTGCTGTTGCTGATGGCAACTAAAACGCCTATCCCCCGCCACATTCAAAGAGCAATTTTAGGTCACATTCTGGGATGTCAGCCAGAAGAGTTGATAGGTGCTATTCCATCTCTGTCAAGCCAGCAACAGGTCATGTTTGAGGAAATGAAGGGTCTTTTTTCATCAGGCGTCCCTTTAAGCCGTATCATTGGATTCCGTGAGTTCTGGTCTCTGAAGTTTTTTCTAAATCAGTCTACTCTTGATCCACGACCAGATAGTGAGACGCTTGTTCAGTCTGCACTAGAGCATATCCCAAATAACAAACAATCTTCCCTACTTGATCTTGGAACTGGATCAGGCTGTTTGGCATTAAGTATACTTCATGAGAGAGCAGATCTATCTGGAACACTTGTTGATAATAATTTAGAGGCATTAGAGCAAGCCAAGTATAATGCTAGGTATCATAATCTTAATGATCGCTGCACGTTCATTCATTCATCTTGGCTAGAAAATGTGTCAGGTCACTTTAATTATATTGTTTCTAACCCTCCGTACATTTCCCACAAAGCCTATGAGAAATTGGCTGATAACGTAAAAAACCATGACCCTCAAGGCGCTCTTATAGCTAAAAAAAATGGCCTAGACTGCTATGAAACAATACTCAAACAACTTGCTGTAAAAAAGGTTACTTTTAATTTGGCTTTTTTTGAAATAGGATTTGATCAGGAAAAATCAGTCAGTGAGTTGATTTCTAATGCAGGGTTTGAAGTATGCAAAACCGTACGCGATTTAGCAGGACATCCCCGTGTTATTATTTTCAAACCCTAGGCCTACTTCTTCTTTTTATTCATCTTTTTTGTTTTGATCTGATGCGCCCTCTCCTTTGCCTGTAAATTCTTGTCAGCTTTAGATCCCAAAGCCTGGTCACGATAACTCTCCAGGGTCCCATCATAGTTTTGAACAGTGCCATTTTCGGCTACCCATAAAGTTGATGCTGTCATTTTTAGTAAGTCCCAATCGTGCGTAATCAGGATAACCGCTCCATTAAACTGATTAATGGAAAGAACCAATGCTTCACGTGATTCGATATCAAGGTGATTTGTTGGTTCATCAAGAATCAACAGTCCTGGCTTTTCAACACTAAGCATTGCAAAATTTAAGCGCGTCTTTTCACCGCCTGATAGCTGGCCAACAAGTGTGTCCGATTTTGTTTGCGTCAAGCCAAATTGTCCTAAAAGGGCACGAATATTTGTTGGAGCTGCATGTGGCATCAGCTCTTCCATGTGTTGATAAGCTGTTTTGGTAAGAGTTAAATTTTCAAGTTGCTCTTGGTTAAAGAATGCAACAGAGAATTTTTGCTCAACTCTTCTTTTACCCTTGATTGGTTTCAGCTTGTCTGCAATTAACTTTGCAAAAGTTGATTTTCCATTCCCGTTTCTTCCCACCAAGGCAATACAGTCATCCGGATCAATTCGTTGATTAAGGTTCTTAAGAACAATAGTATCACCATAGCCAACTGAAACAGACTCTAGGGTAACCAATGGCGGTGCCAACTCAATGGGTTCAGGGAAATGAATTCCTAGCGTTGGATCATCTTGCATCATTTGGATATCTTGCATTTTCTCAAGCATCTTAATCCGACTCTGAACCTGTTTAGCTTTGCTTGCCTTTGCACGAAAGCGATTAACAAACTTTTCAACATGTTCTTTTTTTGCTTGTTGCTTTTGAAAAGCTGCCTGCTGTTGTATTTGCGTTAAAAATTTAGCTTCAATAAAATGATCATAATTCCCAGTGTAGGAAGTAAGGTTTTTCTGATGAAGGTGAACAATACGATCAGCGATATGATTTAAAACATATTTATCATGGCTAATTAAAATAAGAGCACAGGGTGATTTTTTAAGATACTCCATAAGCCAGAACGTGGTTTCCAAATCAAGATGGTTACTTGGCTCATCAAGCAACATTAAATCAGGCTTATTAAAGAGAACACTTGCCAGAGCGATTCGCATACGCCAGCCACCAGAAAAAGTATTAACCGGCATTTTTTGCTTTTCTTCACTAAATCCCAAACCAGCCAATACTTTTGCTGCTCTTGCCTCCGCTGTAAAAGCATCGATAGATTCAAGTTCAAATTGAATCTCTCCAAGCCGATCCATATCCGTGGTTGTTGCCAATTCTGTCATGAGCGCACGATATGCCTCATCAGACTCAACTACTAAGTCTATTGCAGGTTGTTCACTTTGTGGTGGCATTTGTGGCAGTGACCCAATCTTTGTGCCGTTTTGCAGTCGGATAAGGCCATTATCAGGTTCAATTTCTCCCTTAATGAGTCTAAATAGAGTTGTTTTACCAATTCCATTGCGGCCAACAAGACCGACTTTTTCCCCACTATTTAATGTAAATGAAGCATTATCAAAAAGTGTTCGGCCTTTTAAATGATATGTGAGTGATTCAATAGTTAACATTAATCATGTGTAAATTTGCCTTAAGTTAATTGACACATTCTAAGAGTGCAAGAATTACTTGGATTCAAGAACTTATCCTACAATTGATAATTTTTAAAAAAGTAAGTTGACGCCCTCTTTTTACAACCTTATAGTGGGCACAGTTTTGGGGCACTTAGCTCAGTCGGTAGAGCATCTGACTTTTAATCA
>DLRV01000003.1:0-3346 GCA_002500565.1 Holosporaceae bacterium UBA7879 | reverse complement strand
GTAGAGCATCTGACTTTTAATCAGAGGGTCACAGGTTCGAGTCCTGTAGTGCCCACCAAAACTTCTCTATTCCACTTATGCAAATCCCTGGTTATACTCCCCTTCAAAGATCAGCCTTACAATGAACAAAAAACAAATTCTTTTTGCCAGTATTTTCGGAAATGTTTTAGAGTTCTATGACTTTACTTTATTTGGGATCTTCGCCCTTAGTATCGCAAAGGCTTACTTTCCTACTACATCAGCAAATGGAGCTATATTACAAAGCTTATCTGTTTTTGGAGCTGGCTTTCTTATGCGTCCGCTTGGCGCACTGGTTTTTGGCTATATTGGTGATAAATTCGGTCGAAAAAAAGCATTAACACTCTCAATCATACTCATGGGAATACCAACATTGTTAATTGGCATTATGCCAACTTATGAACAAATTGGTCTCTTTGCCCCCCTCACAATTGTATCATGCCGGCTTATTCAGGGGCTTTGTACAGGCGGAGAATATAACGGTGCAGCAGTCTTTGCTCTTGAACATATGGGCACCAAACGTGCTGGTCTAACTGGGGGGCTTATATGTGGATCTGCAGGTCTTGGCGCCCTCGCAGCACTGCTTGTCAGCACGCTCGCATTCCTTCCTTCTATGCCTGTTTGGTCTTGGCGTATTGCCTTTATTATAGGCGCATTCGGTAGCCTTTATGGTTGGTACGTAAGGCGGGGAATGTTGGAGAGTCCTATTTTTCAAAAACTAAAAAACAAAGATGGAGTGTCCGAAGATCTGCCGCTCGTAACTGTTTTTAAAAATCATAAGCTATCTGTACTCAGCACAATTTGCTTAGGACTTCTGGATGGCCTTCTTTCGTATGTGGTATTTGTTTTCTTTCAGGTATACCTGGAATCTCAACTGTTATTTTCAACGCAGGTTGCCAGTAAATACAGCCTAATTGGCACAATTATATTTACTGTTTTCTCACCTATACTTGGTCGATTAAGCGACTCATATCAATCTCCTAAAAAGTACTTCATGCATTCTTTAATTTTTTTATCAGTTTGCGCATACCCACTGTTTCTATTTCTTACGCCCACAAATCATTTTGCAATCATCACAACAATTATTGTTATAAGCCTTCTGGCAGCAGGTATTGCGGGACCCCTTCATGCGTATTGTCAAGATAGCTTCCCGGCTAATAGTCGCTATAGTGGCATATCATTCAGCTATAGTATTGGGATAAGTATTGGTGGGTTCACACCATTTGTGTATGCTCTCTTTATGACCAAAAAAAATGGCCCAACTTATATGGGCCTTTACCTTTTATTATGGTCTTTGATTGCACTCTTTATTGTTATGAAAAACAAGAAAACTAGGCTTTAACCCTTGGAGTCAGGGACTTTTTTAATCTTTTCCACAAACCAGATTTCTTTTTATTTTTTTTCTCTTCTTTAAGTTTATCAATATATTCAGCAGCCAGTATTTCGCTCATTGTCTTATATAAACCAGGATACTTACGGCGTAATTCAGCAACATTCCTAATAGACTTATCGTCTTTGAAAATAACAGTTACACCTGGTGGTAGAGCAATAGCATCATAAATAGGCATTTGCACACGCTGCTGGTCAACTTTTTCTAGTCCTGATCCATACATTTGAGCTTCTTTTTTGGTAGAAAAAACTCTGTCAAATCCTTCCTTTTCCCACCAAATCACAATGATTGGCTTTGAATATTCAGTGAGCTCCATTTCAGTCATCACAACTTGTCCAGAATCTTGTGAAAAACTATCTTCCGCTCTCAAAATGGACAAACTGGCAATAGCCACAAAAAACATAATATAAAACTTCATAATTCCTCCCTACTTTAAAGTTTAAATTTATAGTCGTCTCTTTCTCGCGGTCTGTAAACTATAAAATTTTTAGCTTTAAGGAATTTTTGCAATTTTTCCCTAGTCCCAATATTTAAAAGGTGAATTATCTCTTTTTGTGCCTCTTCCAACCACATGAAAAACTTTCCAATTAATTAAAAACATCAACAGACTTCGATTTAAAGCAATGTATAAAACTAATATCAAAGATGGTAGCGCACCAATTAAAAGCTCAATAACCCTGAAATCATTGTTAAAATAAGGCTTGATTGCCTCCATAAGCCCCACATCATAAATCATTATAAAACTTCCCATAAAGATGATGCTTCCTTCAAGGCCCATACAAAAAACTTTAAAGAGAGAGTGTTGTCCTACTTTCAACCAATCTGTACATATTGCTGATCCAATCAAAAGCCCTATGGCTATACCCAATGATTGGACCACACCTGAACGCAAGTAATTTAAATCTGATAAAATAAAGTAAGAAATTAACCCAAACATAAAAACAACTACACTTGGTTTCCAGGCTTTAATAGTTAGAGGATTATTATCTCGCGTCGCATAATAAACAATTAGTACAAGTAGTCCGGCAAAAAGCCAGGCACCAAAGTTATCAAAAGGTGTGTGATAACCAGCATGGACCGTTGCAATAAAGAGGCAAATCAAAATAAAACCAAGAATAAATCTTAAAATTAACGATGAAAAGCATAGGAAAAGATACCCATACACAGCAACAGAGACCATCATATGACCGCTTGGAAAACCATAAATATCTGAGCTATGCGGGTAAATAAGTGGGATTTTGAAGGCTATTTTTAATAAACTGGTTAAAAAAACAGCCAATAAATAGCATATCCATACATTAAAAAAATCATATCGCCGGGCTGACATGAGCCCAAAAACAATAATAGGGACATGTATGTACATCTTATTGAAAATAAGCATAAATGATAAAAAACTATCCAACATACCCACCTACCCGAAAATTCAAGCTATTGGTTTATTCATCCAATAAAATGATATCATCTTTCTCAACGTACCCTAACCGTGCACGCACACGTTCGTCCAACAAATCACGATCCAGGTTTTCATTTTTCAGTAAAGAAACTCGGTGCGCCAAATCATCATATTTTGTTTTTAGTTTAGAAAGTTGTTGTTGTGTTACAGCCAGCTGATGTTCCAAATCACGCTTTGCATAATAACCATGCGCCCCGAAAAAAAAGTAGTAGAGAAAATAACTCAGGATAAACAGCAAAAAAGCTGTCCACCAAAGCCGCGAGAGATGATAACGAAACGCTCTTCTCACAACACCTCCCTATTTCAACTTATTCACATTCGCTAAGATTAAAACTATTTAGGCTTAACTCTTCTTCAATGCGAAGCAGTTGATTATATTTAGCCATACGGTCAGTCCGGCACATTGAACCCGTTTTAATCTGTCCACAATTGAAGGCAACAGCTAGGTCTGCAATGGTTGCATCTTCTGTTTCACCTGAACGATG
>DLRV01000026.1:1762-7349 GCA_002500565.1 Holosporaceae bacterium UBA7879 | reverse complement strand
TCTGGTACAGCCCCAAAAATTTTTATATATATTTTGACAAAAATGTGTTTCTGGAGGGAGCATTATTTCCTTCCAGAAATAACTGTTAAAAAAACCTTGTCATCGAATTACTTGACCTATACAGCAATGACTGGTTTTAGGGTTTTTACCTCGCTCAGCAATGATAGGTGAAAACTATCCCTCAAGAAATAATCCCAGAGGTTCTAATATTTTTCTCATATCTGGACTTTTTAGTCGTTGAATGATTTGCCCATGACTGCCGTAAAGTTTTTGACTGTCATCTGCAGGATTCAGTAGTGGCATTAATGGGAACCATCCACCTTTGCCGGCATCGACTTCATCGGTATCGGTGGGTGTTAATTTAACCGGCATCTTTTTTGCTTCGTCCTGATTAAAGAAAAGCGCGAAAGCCGTAGTTTCCATCCAGGCATTATCGGTGTTGCGGGGATCATCAACATAACCGCGATACACAATAGCTTTGGTTTTTTTTGGCAAAATTTCGGCGATGGCAGCTCCGACTTCTTCTTTGACTTCCTTTTTTAAAGCTGTTGTCAACTCATCATCCTCTTGCATACCACCTGGCAACGCGTGCATTTGATCAGCGCGGCGCCAAATAAGAAAAATTTCTAACTTGGCTGTTTTTGGGTTTTGGCGAATTAATAAGGCATCAACAGCTGGGTTAGCGCCCCAATGCCCCAAGGTTCCCCGACCTGAAAGACCTGTTCGACCCATGGGATTAAGAGGACGGAGCTCTGTGCCACCATGTTGTATGACATAAAAGGATTTGATGCCACCAAGTTCATGAGCATCAATAACTTCTTGAACACGCTCAGATTGCGCGTAAGGAGGGCGATCTGGGCCAATAAAGGTTGGATTGGTGTGTTCCACAGGTTGATAGCCTGCAAGTTTAATGTTCCAGGGATAGGCGCTATCTAGAACTGGTGTACGCAGGACTTCCGTGCCGGGGTAAGGAGAGGTGAGCGCTTTTTGGTGCGGGCCAGAAAATGGGGTGACAGGCAGTTCTTTGTTAGCTGCGGGGATGCGATCGGGGTCATATTCTGCGCGTTGTGTTGGCGGTGTCCAATTGGCGTGTACTGCGGGAATAAGTGTCATGGTTAAAATAACAAGGATTGTGCGTTGAAAGATGTTCATCATAAGCTCCGTAATTTAGAGTATGATGCTGTAAGAGACGTCTGAATGTCAACGTGGTTTGCAATTAATTTTTAGCCCGTTGATCAAATAGGAGCAAAATATAACCACGATTAATGAGGGTTGTATCCCTGAGGCCGATTTGATTTGCTAGATCTATAAGCCGCGCCCGCTCTTGGACTGGATCAGTGAACTGGCGGGTTTTGACTTCTATTTCCAAAAAAGTGCCCAGCTCGGTGATTTGATCAAGGGCAAATTCAAAATCGGTATAATAATAGTAGGAGCGTTTTTTTTGAATGCGATAATGTGAGGTGAATCCAGTGCCTTTGAGGATTTCAAGGGCAGAGTTGGGATTATCAACAACGGTTTCATGTTCATAACAAAACAAACGATCACCATTCTTGGAAACAGGCGTATCCCAATCTTTGAAGGTCAAGATGTTTTTGCCATTGGGAGAGGTGCGCAGACGCAGGTATTTAAGAGCCTGAATGTTGCCTGATAGATCGCGGGTGAAATAAGGCGCAGCTGGATTTTCAAAATAAATATCGGTTTGCTCCTGAACCAGGCCAGCTGTAGCATTATTAAACAGCCAGGCCTGGAGGGTTTTTAAATCAGCTAGATTTAGCCTTATTTTAATTTCAATTTCTTGCGCGTCCATAGAGACATTTTATCGCAAAGTCAGATCAACGGCCAGGAAAAGAAGGTTCACGTGAAACGGGTGCGGGCAAGGCATGCGGCGTTGATAGCGTTGACTGTGGTGTGGTTGGTACAGTGGGTGGAGCTGACCGAGGTGTTTCAGGATCAGAAATTGTGAGTTGAGGTGAAATGACACCTCTCACAGCACTAGTAACAGGATGACGTGCTGCTGAGTCTGAGAGGCTCTGAATTTCACCTCTATCAATTCTAGGCCTAGCTCTAGATCTATATCCACGATTTCCAGAAGGAGGTCTATGTCTATGATTACTACGCCTCGTTTCTCCTCTAGACCTAGCATTTGTTGTTTCAGTTAATTGACTTTCGCTATTGGCCGCATTCCTTCTTACTAATGTTGGGTGCCCGCTTTCACCTTCTGTTTCTCTTATAGGTATAGATTTTGCATGGAATGAATGCATAATCATACAGAGAGCAGAAAAGGTATAAGTAAGTTTTAAAATTTTAGTCATGTCTATCCTTATAAGTAAATTTTTTATTTATTTATCATAATTAAATTAAATTAAAAGAATTTTATTTAAAAAATAAATATTGATAAATAAAAAATAATTATTCGGACAAGATCCGACGTGGCGCTTGTACATGACTAGACCGTCTTGATAACGGCGAGCGACGATAAGGCACTGTTTGATTTGTTCTGCTTATTGCGGGAAAACGACGAAGTCGAAGATGATTAGGAGTTTCCTGATTAACTCTGGGGTATATTGCTTGTCTGCGAAGATCAAGAGGGTGCTGACGTTGTTCAGATCTTTGTGAAATTTGATAGAGTGAATATAGGATCCTTAGATTGATAAGATCATAGATTTCGCTTGGCAAAGTTTGCCGTGTTGGCTGGGTTGAATTAACGGTTTCATGCGTTGGAAGAGGAGCTGGTATATAGGCCGTTGAAGAGGTGTTCACTTGTCTTGTTGGAGGACTGGAAAGGTTAGAGAGATGTCTTCCTTCAGGTGGGTTTTCTTCATCAAGATTCTCAGCGTTTTTCGCAAGTGGATTGATTAGAGTAGTCAATAAAAACGATAATAAGTAAATGTATTGTTTCATACACAGCATCCATTCAATGTGAACAGGCTGGATGATATTGAATTTCCAATGGAAATTCCACCCTTGCTTTTAAGGGGTTAAAAAATCTAATAAGTTCAAAATCAAGTCAATTAGATAAGTGGCTTTTTAAGCGAGCTGATGCGTCTGCTTGGCTTTTTGATAATCTTGACTTGAGTCTCAGACCTTGGCGTAAAAGAGCTTTGCAACGCAGGGTTATCTTTATCGCCACTTAATGGTGCTTTGGAAGCTTTGCCTTTTGGTTTACCGTAGCGCTTCATGTACTCTTTGGCTGCGTGATCCCGGTCAGCATTGAGGATGTCATCAACAGGGTTACCTTGCAGATCAACACGCACAGGTTCAACTTTGAAAGCATTCAAATAAGCAGCTGAATGAGTGTAATAATACAAAGCCTGCTGCAATTTGGTTTTTGATAAATAGGGTTTTTCGCCCCATGTTTCAAGAATATCTTGTTTAATATTTATCTTAAGAGGTTGAGGCGTTGCCAACGTAAAGCATTCGGGGAATTGCTGCGCGAGCAAAACCAATGATTGTGTTGCTTGCTGAATGTTAAGTTTCTTGGCCATTGTATCCTCCGAAATGTGAAAGCCTTAAAATAAATAATAACAAAAAATAAATTTTAATTTTCTTATATCTATTTATTGTTTAGTAGTTTTTCAACTTTTTTTATTGTTTCGGGGATTTTTTTACTGTTTTTCCCACCACACTGGGCTAAATCAGGACGGCCACCGCCACCTTTTCCTTCGATGGTTGGAGCAATTTCCTTAATTAATTCTGGCGCGGGAACTTTTTTTGTCAGATCTGTACTTACACCAACGACTGCGGAAACTTTATCCGTGCCAACACTGTTGAATAAAAGAAACACAGCGTTGCTTGGATGTTGTTTTTTTAAATTATCCATGCGATTTAATAAATCCTTATGGGGCAAATCCTGGTAAGTCTCGCTGATTAGCTCGGTGTCATTAATCTTTGTGTTGGTTTGATCTATTGGCGTTGAAGCGCTTGAGCGGGCTGGCTGTTTTTCTAACTTCTTTTTATCAGCTAAAACTTGATCAAGACGTGTGACAAGGTTTTGTGGTGAGGTTTGAAGTTTTTGAGCTAACTGATTCAGGGTTTGATCCAGATCTTGTAGATAGCGCTCTGTGCCTTGACCGGTGATGGCTTCTATTCGGCGCACACCAGCTGCAACGCTGGACTGAGAAATAATTTTAAAAAGGCCAATCTCACCTGTGGCTTTAACATGGGTGCCGCCACAAAGTTCGGTTGAAGCATGCTCTGATTCATCGCCATCGGCTAAAGTGATAACGCGCACATCGTTGGTGTATTTTTCCCCAAATAACGCAAGAGCGCCGGTTTGCAGGGCCTCTTGATAAGGCATGACTTGGGACCGGGTAGGAGCATTTTGACGAATGAGTGTATTGATGTGATGCTCGAGGGCAGTAATGTCATCGGCACTTAGAGCCTGTGTATGGGTAAAATCAAAACGCAACTTGTCTGCAGTTACCAGAGATCCTTTTTGCGTTACATGATCGCCAAATCGAAGGCGCAAAGCTGCATGCAGAAGATGGGTTGCCGAATGGTTAGCAGCAATAGCTTGGCGATGTGTGTTATTGACAGCCAGGTTGATGGTTTGACCAACAGTAAGCGTGCCTTCTATTACTTCAATGTGATGGAAATAGAGACCCTCTTTGGTTTTTTGTGTGTCATGAATGGTGATGGCTGTTTGATTTGACGCAAGACCTGTACCGGTATCGCCAACTTGACCGCCAGATTCAGCGTAGAAAGGGGTTTGATCAACAATCAAATAACCTTGCTGACCCGTTGCTAATCTGTCAACGGTTTGGTCTTGGGTAATAAGGGCGCGCACTGTGGCCTCTGCCTCCAAGGTTTGATAGCCAACAAAAGTGGTTTCGCCTAGTTCTGTGGCCAGCTTTTGAAAGACAGGGTTTTGTTTTTGATCGCCACTGCCCTGCCAATTCTGCCTAGCTTGGTGTTTTTGTGTAGCCATGGCTGCATCAAATTCGCTTATATTGACGGACAGGCCGCGGGATTTAAGGGCGTCTTGCGTCATATCTAATGGGAAGCCATAGGTATCGTAAAGCTTAAAAGCAACGGTACCGCTAAGTTCTTGACCTTTGGAAAGGTTCTGAATTTCATCCTCAAGAAGGCTAAGGCCACGGCTGAGCGTGGTGCTAAATTTTTCTTCTTCAGCCTGCAAGGTGGATTCGATTAGGGATTGGGCGCGGTTGAGCTCGGGATACGCATTACCCATTAAATTAATGAGTGTAGGCGCCAGTTGCGGCAACAACATGCCTTTGTAACCGGTGGTATGCACATATCGCAAAGCCCGGCGCATGATGCGACGCAGAACATAGCCGCGGCCTTCGTTGCTTGGTAAAATACCTTCGGATATCAGGAAGCAAGAGGCACGAATATGATCGGCAATGACACGATGAGCCAAACGATGCGGGCCATCCGGTGCGGTTTGGGTAAGAGCAGCAGAAGCTTCAATCAAGGCTTTGAAGATGTCGGTTTGAAAGTTATCGTATGTGCCTTGCAGAACGGCAGCAATACGCTCCAAGCCCATACCGGTATCAATGCAAGGATTAGGTAGATCAACGCGTTTTTGTTCGGTGAGTTGATCGAATTGCATAAAGACCAAATTCCA
>DLRV01000026.1:482-1364 GCA_002500565.1 Holosporaceae bacterium UBA7879 | reverse complement strand
ATCACCATGATCGTAAAAAATTTCGGTGCATGGACCACACGGACCCGTTGCCCCCATGGACCAAAAATTGTCGGCGGTGGCGATAGGCAAAAGGCGATCAGCGCCAAAGCCAGTGAGCTTTTGCCAAAGATCCCGGGTTTCATGGTCTGAGGCATAATAGGTGATGTAGAGTTTATTTGGATTTATGCCCAACTCTTTGGTGAGATATGTCCAGGCCAGGGTAATGGCTTGCTCTTTAAAATAGTCCCCAAAGGAAAAGTTACCCATCATCTCAAAAAATGTATGGTGGCGTGATGTATAGCCAACGTTATCGAGATCATTATGCTTACCCCCAGCCCGCAGACATTTTTGTACAGAAGCTGCGGTGGGCGCGATGGGCTTTTCTTCACCCGTGAACATGCCTTTAAAGGGAACCATACCAGCATTGGTGAAAAGCAAGGTGGGATCATGGCTGGGAATCAGGCCATCGGAGGGCACGATCGTATGCTGGTGCTTTTTAAAGTAATTAAGAAAGGATGAGCGGATGTCTTGAGTTAGCATATAGGTGCCATAAATTTTTGATCAGAGTATTTCCAGCCAACTGGAAAGTCAATATGAACTGGTGCATTGGAAGCTGAAATTAAACCGATCAGCGCTGAAGAAGCAGAGAGATTAAAACCAGAGAATTTGTTTCCAGTTATGTTTGCATCGGCTCTGCCAGGACAAGTGATTTATAACTTGGAAGGAGAATTGCGGTATAATGCATTGCTAAGTTTACGGCATGATATTGATGCGATTTTTGTGCCGGAAGACAAAATAGATTACATGCGCCAGTGGCTTGCTGACAACGGTATTGTTCTGGATGGTAAAGGACCAAAGGTTCTTAATGTAGATGATGTTAAT
>DLRV01000026.1:0-171 GCA_002500565.1 Holosporaceae bacterium UBA7879 | reverse complement strand
GTTCTTAATGTAGATGATGTTAATAAGCATGCGCGTGATTACGCTGATTTTGTTAAACCAAAAGATGGTGCCGCTGCTGCAGCAGGAGATGAAGCTTAAGTCTAAAGCTGGTTTAGCGATTCAAATTAAAGGGGGGCTTCGGCTCCCTTTTTTGGTATGGAGTTAAGGGGA
>DLRV01000020.1 GCA_002500565.1 Holosporaceae bacterium UBA7879 | reverse complement strand
ATCTCTTAACTTATACAATTCTGAAGCGTTTTACCCAAAAACCAGTCACTCTGAAGGAGTTGAGAATAAAAAACCCGTCATTCTGAGCGGATTGAAAATCCGTGTGAGAATCTGATCCACTTTTCACTAGACCCCCACGTCTTACAGAACACACGTCATTCTGAGGAGTTGCATAGCAACGACGCGAGAATCTGATTCAACACTGTAGGTAAGACCCTCGCGTCGAAATTTCATTTCTCCTCAGGGTGACTGGTGTTTTGTGCGGCCACCCTCCAAGCCCGTCATTCTGAGGCGTTTCGCAGAAACGACGTAAGAATCTCATTCCTTTCCATATCATTGCGAGGAGGCCAGCGACCGACGTGGCAATCTCCTTTAACGCCCAACAAAAAACCCTGCCGAAGCAGGGTTTTTAAATTCAGAATTAACTCATTATTGTTAACGAACAGGAACCAATCCTTTGATAATAGGCAGTAGTGTTAAACGATAATTTTCTTGAGCACCTGCTGGTATGTTAGGGTTTATATCAAACTGATTACCATTAATTTCACCTTGAAGATTATCATTACCTGGGAAATCTAAGTTTTGAAGCTGACGATTAACGCCATAATTGATTTTGGCCACCAACAGTTGCCCTATTTTTAAGGGTTTATATTGCCCTTGCATAGCGCCCAAGAAAGGCACAAAAGCATGTTGAAATCTACCCCTAAGGTTCACGAAGCTTACGCGATATCCTTGGTCATTGACCCCTGTTACAGTAAAGAGTATGGCCCTTGACTCTCTAGTACCGCCTACCATACTTCCATCCTGACGGATGTTTTGATTGTGCATGTGCATCACATAGAACACTTGCTTAATGGCATTTTGGAACTGCGCACTAGAAGACCCAGGTCCAACGTTGGCAATAGCATCCGCTGGCAACACCTGTGTGTTGAAGTACTGAATTAATCTATCATTAGATATGATTTTTTTTATCCAAAAACCCTGCCTCAAATTTCCAGCATAAAGACGGTTTAACTCATATGGATCCTTAATTTCATAAGCAGAAGCAAACGCATTATTGTTTTTAGCCTTCCGCAGAAAACCCTTTGCTCTCTTTGATAAATCTGGACCTCTCTTAATTTCCATGGCATCAGCAAACTTACCTAACAAGTAAGGATAATTCTCAGCCTTTATTTTGCCGGCATATCTGTCCATACCCAAGGCGTCTGCTGCTGCCGCTGCCGGCCCACCAGGAAGCATTCTTTCTTTCTCTTCTCGCGTGGCATTTTTATCAATCTGCGCCCAGTATACAGCCAGTGGGTCTTTGCCTTGCTTCTTAGCTTTAATCAAAGGCAAGAAGTCTTTTTCAGACTTAAAATAGCTCCAAACGGGCACGCCCGCTGCTTGCAGCTCGTCCATACCCGCCTTAAGCCCTGTTTGGACCAATGAACTGCGCACGGCTTTTTGTTTGATTTGATCAAAACGAATTGCTTCCGCATTCACACCACTAAGCAGAGCTGCTAAAGCTCCAACTGTTAAAATTTTTTTCATCATATTCTCTCTCCCTGTTAGATTACTTTAAAACTTCCAACCAATTTTGACCTTAACAGCCAAGCTGTTTTTTGGTCTTAGTTTATTATTTACATTCTGATCCATACCAAGATTTTCTGCTTGGTTGTTGGATTTAATGCTTTTAGAACGGAACGTGTAGTTTACTTCTCCGCCGATAAACAGGTTCTGGTTCGTATAAACATCAGCCCCAGCCCCTACCTTGAGTCCTGGAACAAATTTGGCGGAGGGACTAAATGTACGTGTAGAGTCCACAGCCCCGGCGGCATCTACCTCATCTTGGCGATAAGAAACTTTATACCGGGATAGGTCTAAACCAAGCACACCATACACAAAAGCGCTGTCTTCAACGATACGTCCTAATTTCATGTCCAGGCCAAGATTCAAACGCTTTTTAACTTCTGTTGTTTGATAAAGGTCAACAGCATCATTAGCCAAGTTATATGAATCGCGCTTACCAAAGTCGTTGCCAACATGCAGCTCAGGGGCCCACGCAAAGGATTTCCCAACACACAGGTATCCCACAAAAATTTCTGGCATAACTGTGTTTTTTGAGAACTTATTAGAAAAACTCTCAGCATCAAGGACAAGGTTATTATCCGTTGTGACCACATTGTGCTTATACTTATTATTATTCATCGACACGCCAACACCGGCATAGAAACCGCTGTCAACTTTTGCCGACACGCCACCAGCCATTAGACCAGCTAACACATATAAAGATACTTTTTTCATGTAAAAACCCTATTAAATCTATATTTGAAGTTACCATACAGAAATTTCCCGTCAATGGCTATGTCTCTGTTGGATTCAAAAAAAACTCCTCTAGAGTTGCTAATCTGCAACATCTTTTTGCTGCGTATAAGACCCTCACGTCGAAATTTCATTTCTCCTCAGGGTGACTGGTGTTTGATGCGGCCACCCCCCAAACCCGTCATTGCAAAGAGGCCAGCGGCCGACGTGGCAATCTCTCTTGCCATACAAAAAACACATCATCATGAGGAGTGGAGAATCCACGACGTGATGATCTCATTCTAGAACCCGTCATTCTGAGCGGATTTTTAATCCGCGTGAGAGTCTGATCCACTTTTCACTAGACCCTCACGTTTTACAGAACACACGCCATTCTGAGGAGTTGCATGGCAACGACGTGAGAATCTGATTCAATACTGTATGGTAAAGACCCTCACGTCAGGACTTCGTCCTTCCTCAGGGTGACTGGTGTTTTGCGCAGCATCTACCTGAACACGTCATTCTGAGGAGTTTCGTAGAAACAACGCGAAAATCTCATACAACTTCATATCCATGTAATAACCCCTTCAAAGCCTCCTTGATTTATGCAGCAATAAAAAATAAAGTGACGGCATGGAAAAATTACATCTTGGCATTGTTGGTTATGGGGCCTGGGGCAGCGCGCTGGCTGGTCTTGCCCATCAGGCTGGCCATTTGGTATTGGCTTGGTCCCGCGATCCTATCACCTTACCAACCGATTATCCCATCACAGATACCCTAACTGATTTGGCAGATTGCCCGCACCTTATCATTGCCATTCCCTCTGCCGCGTTGGCATCCGTTCTGGCTGAAATGCAACAAGTCAATCTACAGCCAACTACCTTGATAAGCGCCACCAAAGGCTTGGATCAATCCACCGGTCAGGTTCTCTCCACCCTCTATGACAAGTATTTTTCAAATGCGACACAATCTGTTTTGTCCGGTCCAAATTTGGCCCATGAAATAGCCAGTGGCCTCAGCGCTGCAGCCTCTTTATATTGTCCGGCACAATCTTGGCCAATCTTGCAAACCATGTTCAATCCACAATCCCTGCGCCTCTATCACTGCACCGATCAAATTGGCATCCAAATTGGTGGCGCCTTGAAAAATATTATTGCCATTGCCACCGGCTATTGCCATGGCGCCAAACTTGGGCAAAATATGCAAGCTCTTATTATGACCCGCGGCCTCCATGAAATGATGCGCCTTGGCATTCATCTTGGCGCTAAGGCTGAAACCTTTGCCGGCCTCTCGGGCATGGGCGATACCATCTTAACCTGCACCAGCCACACCTCCCGCAACTTCCGCTTTGGCAACATGCTGGCCAATGGTCATTCAGTTGCTGATGCCCTAAATGAAATTGGCACCGTTGAGGGCGTTTCCACCGCCCGATCATTGGTCAAGCTGTTGCAACGCCATCCGGTCGATCTGCCCATTTGCACCGCTGTTATCCAGATGGTCACCCAAAACCAAAACCCAAAAGATTTGATCCAAGATTTATTGGCCCGCCCTTTGAAAAAGGAGATTGATGATGCTCTGCCCTTATAACACCCGCGCTGTTGTTGCCCTTTCTGGCGCCGATGCTGGCCAGGTCTTGCAGGGGCTAATCACCAACGATATTGCATTGCTGAATCAACACCCCCTGCTCTACACAGCTTGGCTAAGCGCTCAAGGCCGTTATCAATTTGATTTTTTTCTTTTTAAAAAAGACAGCGTTTATTATGCCCTGGTAGAAACCGCTCGGGTTGCTGATTTCACTAAATTGCTCAAGCTTTACAAATTGCGTAATCAAATGACCATACAAGACATGTCGGCTGAATTTTTGGTGTATGTTGATTTGGCGGCTAAATCCCATTCAGATGCATTCTTCCAGGCCAAAGACCCACGTCATCCAGATCTTGGCTCTATTATTGTTATGCCAAAAAACACAGCTTTAGAGGCAACTGCCAACCCATCAGAACACCAAAATCAGCGTTATCAATTGGGCCTTGCCGAGGGCAGTGAAGAACTCAAACTACAAAAAAGCGTCATCCTTGAATATCACTTCGATGCCATGAACGCCCTCAGTTGGACCAAAGGGTGTTATATGGGCCAAGAGCTTATGGCCCGCACCAAACACCGTGGTGGCATTCATAAAGAAGCCATGGGCTTTAAGCTTGCAAATCCCACAGAAACCCTGGGCACAGACATTTTTTGTAAAGATACAAAAGTTGGATCGCTGCTCTGTCACACCCAAAGTCATGGCCTGGCCTTAATTCGCCATGAACATAAAGATTTGCTACAGACCCATCAATTCAAAGCCCGGGATGATTTGGGCAATACGCTGCAGCTCATCCCCTCCCCCCTCAGCACTTTTTTCAATTCATAGTTGTAAAAGAATGTGGTTCCAAATACCTAAGAAATTGGGTATAAAAGTCATGTAAATAATTCTCTTTGGATCTGTAAATATGTTCTTCAATAAAATCACAAAAATTTTCTCCGCTGATATGGCCATTGACCTTGGTACAGCCTTTACCCTTGTTTACGTAAAAGGAAAAGGTATCGTTTTAAACGAGTCTTCAGTTGTTGCCATAACAACCATTGATGGCAAAAACAAAGTCTTGGCCGTGGGGAATGAAGCCAAACAAATGGTTGGCCGGACCCCAGGGAACATCCGCGCTATTCGCCCCTTGAAAGATGGGGTGATCGCAGACTTTGATATCACTGAGGCGATGATCAAGCATTTCATTAAAAAAGTGCATCGCAACAGCTTGTTCGCCCGCCCGCAAATTGTTATCTGTGTGCCCTCAGGCTCTACAACTGTCGAGCGCCGCGCCATTCAGGAATCAGCTGAAAGCGCTGGGGGCCGCCGGGTGTTCTTAATCGAGGAATCCATGGCTGCTGCCATTGGTGCAGGTCTACCAGTAACCGAACCAACCGGATCCATGATCGTTGACATCGGCGGCGGCACCAGTGAGATTGCCGTCATTTCTTTAGGTGGTGTAGTTCATTCACGCTCGGCTCGGGTTGGTGGTGATAAAATGGATGATGCCATCATTAACTACATTCGCCGTAAATATAACCTGTTGATCGGGGAAGCAACTGCTGAAAAAATCAAGAAAGAAATCGGTTCCGCCTCAATGAAATCAAAAGACAATCGAAAGATGTCTGTCAAAGGCCGTGATTTGGTGGCCGGTGTTCCCAAAGAAATCACCATCACAACTCACAACGTTGCCGAAAGTCTGCATGAAACTGTATCGGCCATTGTCGATGCTGTTAAGGTTGCTCTTGAGGAAACAGCCCCAGAACTGTCTGCCGATATCGTTGACAAAGGTATTATGCTAACTGGTGGTGGTGCCTTGCTCCGTGATCTTGATCAGGTCTTGCGGGAAGCAACAGGCCTTCCGGTTTCCATTGCTGAAGATCCGCTGTCATGTGTCGCCCTTGGAACCGGAAAAGCGTTGGATCAAATGGGTGTATTGGATAACGTCTTGATCAAACAACTCTAACATGAGAATGGCAGCCCATGGCGAAAAAGAAACTTTTCTCAAAACCAGCTGCCAAATCCTCTACGTTTGAAAAAAAGCTAGAGAGCTCATCCACAATCTTGCTTTTATTTTCCTATCGCCGTGCTTTGGAAAAAACTTTCATTATCATTGCTTGTATCGTCAGCTTTCTACTTTTGTTGGATATGATCAAACCCAAGGCATGGCTCTATATTAAATCAAACGCTCAGCAAACATTACAAGGCATACTAGCACCCATCCAGTCACAAATTCATTACCTGACAACGTCTCTCAGTTTTCAGTCTCCCATCAAAACCGAAAATGCCTTGCAACAACAAGCTTCAACCATCCGTGGCCTGCACTCAAAAATTCTTGACCTTCAAGCAGAGCTCAACGCACTTTCAGAAATGCGGGGCACGCAAGACGCTCCAGAAACGTCCTACAATACCATTACAGCCAAAATTATTGGCTTTCCTGGCGCCCCTTTTAAACAAAGCCTTTTGCTCAATAAAGGATCCATTGATCAAGTCAATATTAACGACCCTATCTTATATCAAGGCAGCATTATTGGCCGGGTTATCAAAACCTCTCCGCATCACAGTTATGGTCTGTTACTATCAGATCCCAGATCAAAACTTCCTGTTGTAATCGATGATGGCAAGCAAAAAGGCATTGCCTCAGGTATGAGCAACAATCGTCTTAAGATTCGCTATGTCGAGTCTCAAGAAGACATAGAACCCGGCATGCGCATTCGCACCAGTGGCCTGGGCGGCGTTTACCCCCCACAATTGAATGTCGGTAATATAGAAGGCATGAAGTCAGATTATCTTGTCGCACGGCTATCGATAAATCCCAGACACCTCTTATTCGTCTCAATTGCCCGCACGCAAGATATCAAAGACAGCTTATTCAGAGAGAATGATGACGCTTGATGAACAACGCAAACGGAGCAGCCAGCTTCTTCCCCTGACCACATCAGTGCTTATTGCCGTTACATGTTTGATTTTGGACATACTTTTTATAGGCACCCAATTTACCCCTTTCTTTTGCTATGGCTTCCTTTTTTACACAGCTCTATCTAACCAAAAAGTTATCTGGTGTGTATGGGCCTTGTTTTTTGGCATGATCCTCAGCCTCACTCAAAACCTCCCACTTAGCTACTATCTGATCAGCTTTTACCTCTGTTGCGTTCTCACAATCCTTTTAAAGCCACTTTTACAAAGTACCAGATTCATCAATTTATGGATCTTATATGGTGTGGTTTTAATGCTGCTCATGGCCTGGCAACAGGTATGGGGCTTAGTGATTTTCGGCATCTGGACCATAGAAACCAACGCTTTGAAATATATTCTCACCTGGACGCTTCTTCCCCTACAAATACATCTCTTACGCCGGAGTCATGTCTGATGTCAGCTCGGGCCATTGAATCATTATCGTCCCGCATTACAACTTTAATTGTTGTCATTATTTTGGTTTTCCTTTCTTTGGCCGGCCGCCTTTACTATTTACAGGTTTATAAAAGCAGCCATTATCTTACGCTATCCGATAAAAATCGCATTCAAACCACGCCAATTAAACCAGAGCGTGGGCGCATCCTTGATCGTAATGGCACAGTCATCGCCCATAACCAACCCCGATATCATGCTGCTTTTGATCGCCGTAAAAACAAAAACTTTTCTAAGGCATTATCAACGATTCAAACCATTCTCAATTTAACAGAGGAAGAAATCGCCGATATTGAAAAACAAGTTGAAACGGTGCCAAAGTATATCCCTTTAGAACTAAAAAGGAATTTATCATGGCAAGAACTGTCTACCTTAGAGATTAACAGTTTCGATATTCCGGGTCTGGAAATTCTCCAAAGTGAAGAGCGGGTATATCCATACGGCGAATCGCTCAGCCATGTGCTTGGCTATGTTGCAAAACCAAATCAAGAAGATCTTAACAACAATATCCTTCTTTCTGTTCCTGGTGTTGTGGTGGGTAAAAACGGTCTAGAAAAATATTACAACGAAGATCTCAGCGGTGAGTTCGGTACGCTTATGACCGAAAACAATGCACGCGGTCAAAAGATAAGAACACTCTCAAAAGAGCAAGCCGTTGCTGGCGAGGATATTACATTAACCATCGACCTTCCTTTACAAAATCATATCTATGAATTATTAAAACCACACAAAAGCGCTGCCGCTATTGTTATGGATATCAAGACCGGTGAAATACTGGCGCTGGTTTCTATCCCTGGCTATGATCCTAATCTTTTTACCAAAGGTATTTCTTCCCGCCAGTGGCAGTCCCTTCTCAAGGCCGAAAACAATCCCCTCACCAATAAAACCATTTCTGGATTGTACAGCCCAGGCTCCCTGATCAAAACCTTTATCGCTTACGCCCTTTTGTCAGAGCCAAAGGTCGGGCCAAACTTTACTTTGGGCTGCGATGGTAAGTATCCCGTTGGCTCTCATACTTTTCACTGCTGGAAAAAAATCGGTCATGGCCAAACAAACCTTCTCAAAGCACTCATGCAATCTTGTGATATTTTCTTTTATAAAACCACACAGCTTCTTGGAATTGACAAACTGATTACAACCCTTAGCCAATTTAAAATGGGCCAGAAAACCGGCATTGATCTCGAGCATGAAAAAGCAGGGCTTCTCCCTTCACCGCAGTGGAAAAAGCAACGATATAGTCAACGCTGGTGGCCGGGTGATACAATCAACCTTTCCATTGGTCAAGGCGCCCTTCTCACAACGCCTTTACAGTGGGTGTATGGCATAGCCAAAATTGCTAATGGTGGTCAGGAACTTCAGCCACATTTAAGAAAAGGCGCTGGAGAATACTTTGCTCCACCAAGCAAAAAAGATCCACATTTAACCTATATTCAAAAAGCTCTGGATCATACTGTCAACAGTCCGGGTGGCACAGGCCACCACGCCAAACTTGATATACCCGATTTCCACGTTGCAGGAAAAACATCCACCAGTCAGGTGCGACGCATTACAATGAAAGAACGTCAGCAAGGCATTCGCTCCGTTGCTGAAACACCTTGGCATTTGCGGGATAACGCCATATTTACCGGATACGCACCGGCTCAAAACCCGCGCTATGCGCTAACTCTAATTGTAGAGCATGGGGGTTGGGGTGGACGCACAACCGGGCCATTGGTCAAAAATATCTTTCAATACATCTACACCCATCTATACAAGAAAAACGCATGACCTTTAACATTCAAAAAATAAACAAAACAATTTTGCTGCTTATGCTTTGCTTTGTCTGCCTTGGCTTGGCCCTGCTCTACGATGCAGCAGGCGGTAAAATGGATCCCTGGGCAAAAAGCCAATTAATTCGTTTTGCCATTGGTCTTGGTATCATGACTTGTATTATTATCACTCCTATCAAATTTTGGATTAAATACGCCTACAGTTTTTATTTCATGGTCCTTGGGATGCTATCCCTAGTTCTTATCATGGGTCATACAGGCATGGGCGCGCAAAGATGGCTCAAGCTTGGCCCGATTCAAATCCAGCCCTCTGAAATGATGCGAGTTTCACTTATTCTAGCCCTTGCCTGTTACTATCACCGTCGAACCTATGAAGAAATACAAAAAATCTCCACTCTTTTGATTCCCATGCTCATGATTCTAATCCCAACAGCTTTGGTTGCCAAACAACCAGATCTGGGAACAGCCATCATGATTTTTCTGAGCGGTGTCATGGTTCTATTTATCGCTGGGGTTCCAAAACGGGTTTTTATCATCTCAGGTATTGGGCTTATTAGTCTTATTCCCATCGCCTGGACCTTTTTACACACCTATCAAAAAAAACGGGTTCTAACGTTTCTCAATCCAGAGCGCGATCCCTTCGGTGCTGGCTATCATATTATGCAATCAAAAATCGCTCTTGGATCTGGCGGTCTGTTTGGTAAAGGGTTCATGGCAGGAACACAAAGCCACCTTAACTTTTTACCGGAAAAACAAACTGACTTTATCTTTACCCTTTTTGCCGAAGAGTTTGGGTTCGTTGGCAGCATTCTATTGCTCATTGGTTATCTTGTCACAATCATAACCGGCATCTATCTTGGCTATCGCTGTCACAGTATTTTTTGTCGCTTGGTTGCCATTGGTCTTAGCTGCACCATCTTTTTGTATGTTGCCATCAATATTGCTATGGTCATTGGCTTGGTACCAGTTGTTGGGGTTCCGCTTCCCTTCATTTCTTATGGCGGAACTGCCATGTGGACACTCCTGATTACAGTAGGGTTCATCTTGAACGCAGACCGCAATCACGATCGCCGCCTAGAAAGATATTATTAATTATTTTCTATAAAAATTATTATTATTGGTTTTTTTCTAATTGAAATAATTAGGATTGATTGCCACTATCCTTAAGCAAGGGCATGCTTTAAAGTGAGTTTTCTCAAAAATTATAATTCAATTATTTTAGACAAGCTTAAAACCGAAATTGACTGGTTTCTTGAAAAGAACTGTATACATCATTTTTCTTATCAACGGTTTTATGATGATGGACGCCACCTAAGTATTTTTAATAATACAGTCTGGAGTGAATTCTATTTTGAATCCCTCAACGAAAACAGTATTGCCTTCATTGATAATGCCACAGGATTGGATCCAACAACCTTAAATTTACGCCTGTGGCCTACAACACTTTCTGACAATGTTGTCAGCGCTTTGCACCATTACAATATCTGGAATGGGGCTAGCCTCTATCAAAAATGCCCGGATGGTCTCGAAGCATGGGAATTTGCTGGCACAAAAGAAGATACAGCTCTATCTAACTTCTATTTAACAAAACAACATCTTCTTAAACAGTTTATTGCTTATCTTAAGCCGCGCATTGAACATTTGATTAATCCTCATGATGTTGCGCCTGTGGTATCCAGCAATATTTCCAGCCTCAAAACATATACACCAAAGCAACCTATTTGGATTGAAATGCCAGAAAAACTTAACTGCATTGGCTTACATGGGCCCGTCACTTTAAGCAGTCAAGAAACCAAAGCTGTTTTCGAATTAAAAAAAGGGCGCTCAGCCAAACAGATAGCGGACACCCTAAACCTTTCTCCAAAAACCGTGGAAGAATACCTCAGCAATATCCGCCGTAAACTCGGCGTTATCAAAAACACACATATTCTGATCTTGCTCGAGGGTGGAACCCTAGACTATCGTTAAGTGGATTTAAGAAGTAAAAAAACGACTAAATTATTCACTACAAAGTTTATCATTTAATGAGAGAAGCTAGTTCTTATATTGATAATACTTTCTTGATTCAGGCAATAAAAAAGCCCACATAAAGTGGGCTTTTAAAAACATTAAATCTTTAAGACTTATGGACAGCCAATCATCATAGCTGATACTGCTAGACCTAAAGATATGCTAGTCGCATAAAACATAATTTTTTTCATAGTTTACTTCTTTTTTTTCCTACGTTTATCCAGGTAAAGACCTCTACCTAGATAACTTAATATTAATATATATTTTGCAAAAAGAAAATGTAAAATGCATTCAGAAATCTAAAATTAGGAGAAATGTAACCATGCTAAAGTGTTGTAAATGCTTAATAAATCTATTTGACCAGCCAAATCAAACGTAAAAACGAAAATATCATTTTTATTAAGAATTTAAGTTAATTAAATATTAACTTTTCTTTTGACCGATTGCTCAACCAATTTCGGCACAAACTTACTAATATCACCTTGCATATTGGCAATCTCACGCACCAAGCTTGAGGCAACAAACTGCATATGGTCCGATGACATCAGAAAAATAGTTTCCAGTTGATCACAAATTTTCCGATTCATGGAGGCCATTTGAAACTCATAATCAAAATCTGATACCGCTCGTAAGCCGCGGATAATACTGCGTGCAGATTGGTTTTTAGCAAACTCCACCAACAAGCCATCAAAAGACATAACGTATATTTTTTGCCGATCCTCCTTACCTATGCCAACAAGAGACCCTTCAACCATCTTCTGTCGCTCATCTAAGGTAAATAAAGCATTTTTACGTTGATTGGTGCCAACAGCGATAATCAGCTTATCAACCAGCTTTACGGCCCGCTGAATGATATCGAGATGGCCATAGGTAATAGGGTCAAAAGACCCCGGGTAAACAGCTATATGTGGCACACAAGATGGAGCCATGATGCTATTATTCCTCAGAGTCGTCTATGTCAGCCGCATGAGTATCAGCAGCGGCATTATTATCAGACCCATCATCATTAGGCACCTCAATCTCTCCGATCTTTTCCACGTCCACTTGACCTCCAAGACCTGACTCACCTTCTTCATCTTCATCAAGCTCATCATCATCTTTGGTGTCACGAATCCAGTCTGCGGCCACAACTTTTGTTTTTTGGTCAATATTAAACAAGCGCACCCCTTGGGTACGACGCCCGGCAATCCGAATTTCATCAATCTTACTGCGGATCAATTGTCCTTGGTCGGTAATAATCATCAGCTCGTCATCATGTTCCACAGGGAATGAGGCAATAATCCCTCCGGTCTTTGAGGTCACTTCCATGTTCATAATTCCCTGCGTCCCCCGGTTTGTTTGGCGGAACTCATAGGATGAAGATCGCTTTCCATACCCACGCTCCGTCACACTCAGGATAAATTGCTCTTGTTCGGCCATTTGTTCATAAAGATGTTGATCCATGTTTTCTTCGGCGAAATCAGCCTCAACCAATGCTCCTTGTCGTGCTTTACGCGATAATTTCAGATAAGACTCGCGTTCTTCAGGACTATAGTCTGTTTTGTTCAAAATCGCCATAGAGACAACTTTGTCTTTTCCAGCCAGTTTAATCCCCCGCACACCCGTTGAAGAGCGACTAGCAAACACCCGAACCTGTGTCACATTACAGCGCACACTACGGCCATTGGTTGCTGTCAACAATACATCATTGTCATCACTACATGCAGCCACACCAATCAACTGTTCACCCTCTTCCAGCTTCATGGCAATCTTTCCATTGGCGCGGATGTTGGTGAAATCAGAAAGATTATTCCGTCGGATATTTCCTTTATCGGTGGCAAACATAATTTGCAAATCAGACCACGTTTGCTCATCTTCCGGCATAGGCATGATGGTGGCAATTTTCTCATCTTTGTCGATGGGCAACAAGTTGATGATTGGCTTACCAAGCGCCGTTGCCGAAGAGATTGGCAGCTTATAAACCTTCAGGTTATAGACCTGACCTTTGGTTGTGAAGAACAACAGCGGTGTGTGCGTGTTTTCAACAAAAACCCTATCAACAAAATCTTCATCCCGCGTACTCATTCCAGAGCGGCCTTTACCACCCCGTTTTTGCGCACGGTAACTTTTCGCCGGCACACGCTTAATATAGCCCTTGTGCGTAACCGTAATCACCATATCTTCTTTTTGAATCAGTGATTCAATATCATCTGTCAGCTCAGCTTCAATTATTTCAGAACGGCGCGGATTGGCATATTTTTCACGTATTTCTTCAAATTCATCGCGAATCACTCCAACCAGCTTATCGCGGTTTTGCAGAATATCCAAACAGCCCCGAATTTCTTCAAGAACTTGATTCAAGTCTTCGGTAATTTTATCTTGCTCAAGGCCTGTCAAACGATGCAAACGCAAATCCAAAATCGCCTTTGCCTGCGCTTCAGACAAGTGATAAATGTTTTGCTTTGGCGCTTGTGCTTCAACCATTTCAATCAAAGATGCAACCGAATCCGCCGCCCAAGCCCGGGCCATCAATTGCTCTTTTGCTTCAACCGGTGATTTGGCCGCACGGATCAGGGCAATCACTTCATCAATGTTGGCAACAGCCACCACCAATCCAAGATAAATCTGAGCTTTTTCACGCGCTTTGTTCAGCAAAAAGTTTGTCCGACGCGTAATAACTTTTTCACGGAATGCCAGAAACGCCCGCAACATTGCCAGCAGCCCCATGGTTTCAGGCCGCCCTTCATTTAGCGCCAACATGTTGCAGTTAAACGCACACTGCAATGGCGTCAGGCGGAACAACTGATTCAAAATAACATCTGGATCAACATCCTTTTTCAGCTCAATCACAACGCGCATTCCACGTCGGTCTGATTCATCGCGTAAATCAGCAATACCTTCAACCACTTTGGTATTCACCAATTCAGCAATACGCTCCACCAATCGCGCTTTATTCACCTGATACGGAATTTCGGTCACAATAATCGCTTTACGGTTATTCACCTCTTCCACATGGGTACGGGCCCGCATAACAACCGCGCCTTTCCCTGTTTCATAAGCCTCAACGGCGCCGCGCTGACCAATGATATAGCCACCGGTTGGGAAGTCTGGCGCTTTGACAAACTCCATAATCTCTTCCAGGCTGGCTTCTGGATTATCAAGTAAATGCAAACAAGCATCCAACACTTCACCCAAGTTGTGGGGCGGAATATTGGTTGCCATCCCCACAGCAATACCACCCGCGCCATTCACCAATAAGTTTGGAAAACGGGCCGGCAGAACCGTTGGCTCCGTGGTCGTGTTGTCATAGTTGGGAGCAAAAGTAACCGTGTCTTTATCAATATCCAGCATCAACGAATGCGCAACTTGCTTTAAGCGCGCTTCTGTGTACCGTTCAGCTGCCGGCGGGTCGCCATCAATCGATCCAAAGTTCCCTTGTCCATCCACCAACGGTAACCGCATCGAAAAGTCCTGCGCCAACCGCACCATTGCATCATACACAGCCACATTTCCGTGCGGGTGGTAATGCTTCAAAACTTCCCCAACGATCGCCATCGATTTACGATGCTGTTTGTTGTAATGATACCCCCCATCATACATTGCGTATAAGATCCGGCGGTGCACAGGCTTAAAGCCATCGCATACATCCGGAATGGCCCGCGAAACGATAATACTCATGGCGTAATCAAGATAAGAACTCTTAATTTCGTCAGCTAAATTAACCTCAATAATGTCTTGGCGTTTATCGTTTGTCACACGGAATCCTTACGAATTTAATTGGGGGTTTGAATTGATACAGCAAACTAATAGGTGTTTCTAAAATGGTGGCTCATCATCGAAGCCAGCCGGTGCAGGTGATGAAGTTTGCGATCCAAACGATTGTTGACCTTGATCTGGTGAATGGCCAATCTGCTGACCACCGCCAGAGCGCCCACCTTCAGAACGGCCATCTAACATAGTCAACTCACCGCGGTATTTGCCCAAAATAACTTCGGTGGTGTATTTTTCTTGTCCTTCATTGTCGGTCCACTTACGGGTCTGCAATTGCCCTTCTATGTATACTTTGGATCCTTTGGTCAAAAACCGCTCAGCGACATCCGCCAAACGATCGTTAAATAAAACAACCCGGTGCCATTCAGTTTTATCTTTGCGCTCACCCGTAGTTTTGTCGCGCCAGCTTTCAGACGTTGCAATGGACAGTTGAACAATCTTACTGCCATCTTGCGCATTGCGAACTTCTGGATCTCTACCTAGGTTTCCAACAAGAATAACTTTATTTACACTTCCCGACATTTACTACTCACGAATATGAGCTTATAAAGTACCAACTTTTACAAAAAATAACAACAAACTTGAATCAACGAAGGCGTATTTATCGGCGACCAAACAGCTTTTCAATATCTTTTAGGGCCAGCTTTACATAAGTGGGTCTGCCATGGTTGCATTGTCCAGAGAAAAGCGTTTTTTCCATCTGCCGCAGAAGGTCATTCATTTCCGATAAATTCAGCTGCCGCCCGGCACGAATACTGCCATAGCACGCGATTGTGGAACATAGCTCATGCAGTTTTTCCTTAACCACAAATCCTTCGCCATGCTGGTACATTTCCATCACCAATGTTTCCACCAGATCATGCATTTTATCTTGGCGCAGCAAAGTTGGCACTTCACGAATCAAAATGGCATTTTCGCCAAACGCTTCCAACACCAAACCCAGTTTTTCAAAATCCACCAGTTGGTCAGCAACCGCTTCAACAACGCCATTCTTAAAGTTCACAACCTCAGGCACCAATAGCATTTGTCGCTCAATCCCGGTGGGGTCTAAAGCTGTTTTTTTCAGCTCTTCATACACCAACCGTTCATGGGCGGCATGTTGGTCAACAATCACCATTCCATCTTTGGTTTGACACAAAATATACGTACCATGGATTTGCGCGCACGCGGCTCCTAAGGGATAGTCCACATTTCCCTCAGAACCTTGGCCTGACGTATCGGCTTGTTTAACAGAAGGCTGAACCTGTCCTGGCTTAAACAATGCGTCCACAGCTTGTTGTTGCCTCATGGTTGGTCTTGAAGCATAGCTGGAACTATACTTGGCCATAGGCCGACCCGGATCGGAAAACCCGCCCTTATCCGGCGAACCCTGCATCATTTTTCCAAGATCAAACCCACCAACAGGTGACGATGAAAACGGCCGCTGGAAAGAATTCATAACATCTTGAGCAACCGATGGTGCGGCTGCTTGTGCATGTCTTCGTAATGTCTCTTTCAAGGAAGTGATCAAAAACTTACGAATACGGTCCGGCTGGGCAAACCGTACTTCCATTTTGGCCGGGTGAACATTTACATCAAAGGCCTGCGTGCTCAGGGTCAAAAACAAGCAAACCTGCGCATATCGATCCCGGGCCAACACATCGTGGTATGCTGCTCGCAAAGCTGGGATCAACATTTTATCTTTGATGGGCCGACCATTTATAAACAGTAGTTGGTTTTGCGCTGTCCCCTTGTTATAGGTTGGTAAACTAATAAGTCCGGTTAGCTGCATATCCTCAAAAGCTGTTTCAACCGGCAAGGCATTGGCGTGGAAGTCAGCGGCAAAAACTGCATTCAATCGTTCGTGCAAGTTTTGGTTTGAGGGAAACTGAAACACCGTTTTGCGATCGGTTTGCAACGTAAAGCCTTTATCCAAATTGGCCAGGGCAATGTTTTGCATCACCGTTGTGATATGGCTCAGCTCTGTTGCATCCGCACGCATAAAGTTTAAACGCGCCGGCGTTGCATAAAACAAGTCTCTAACTTCAACAGTTGTGCCGCGTTGCATCGGGGTTGGCTTCAACGGCAAAACTTTCCCGCCTTCAACAGCAAGGCGCCAACCCGTCTCGCTGCCTTGCGTTGCGCTATCAATGATTAGCCGGCTGATCGATCCAATAGACGGTAGCGCCTCCCCCCGAAAGCCCATGGTGGCAATGGCCATCAAATCATCACCTGGAATTTTAGAAGTTGCATGCCGCTGAACTGATAGCTGCAAATCTTCAGGCGTCATCCCCGATCCGTTGTCTCGCACCCGAATCAGATTTTTTCCCGCATCCTCAATGTAAACATCAATTTGGCTTGCCCCCGCATCCAGCGCATTTTCCACCAGCTCTTTCACCACAGAAGCTGGCCGGTCCACCACTTCCCCAGCTGCAATTTGATTTATTAAAACAGTGGGCAGAAGGCGGATTTGACTCATTGTTGAATGCTGTCTGATAGATATTGCTTGGCTAGAATCTTGCCTTGCTCAACCGCTGGCTGGTCGAACGGGTCCACGCCCAGAAGCTCAGCGGCATACATGGTTTCCAGCATAAAGTGCATCAACAGCGCACCCATGGTTTCAGCTGTCAGCTTTTCATACGTCAGCACCCGTACAGGTTTATTGTTTTGAATCAACGTATCCCGCGTCGCCTCAAATTCAGCATTTAGAAGATCAGCCATCGATGTTTGGTTAAGCAAATCAATCAACCCATCTTCGGGCAGCCCTTGCATGTTCAAGGCTTCTGACCCATGTTCTTTTTCAGCGCCAATTAATGTAATCACTTTATCCAGCGGTCCATCTAAATAAAGCTGCAACTGACTGTGTTGATCGACTGTGCCCAAGGCATCAATCGGTGTTGTTCCCTTGCCACCTTTACCCAAGCTTTCAGCCCATAGTTGCCTGTACCATCTGGAAAAATAACGCAGCTGGTCAACATACGGCATCAACACCGCATTGGGGTAACGGCGGCTCAGGGCAACAGCTGTAACCGCCCCCATACCAGGTTGGTTTTTTTCAAGAACCTTTTCCTTTAAGGTATGTTCTAGAACATCTTGCGCGCCCTTACGTATTGCCAGCGGGTCAATCCCCACCAACATTGCTGGGATCATCCCCACAACCGACAGCACTGAAAATCGTCCGCCCAGCCCCGGATCATGATCAATCACAGGAATCTGCCATTGTGTGGCCAACTTCATCAAAGACGATTCCTTCGGCTCTGTCACAATCAAAAAATGATCAGAAATCGCATTGTCGTGCTCACTCTGGCGCCAGAATTTTAAACAGTGTAGAAATGCAGCCAATGTCTCAACCGTACCACCCGATTTAGAAATCACCACAAAACCAGTATGATTAGGATCAATGGTTTTAAACAATTCCGTAAACGTTGCTGGGTCCACATTGTCCATGAAATGAAGCTTGGGCCCCTTATTTTCAGCCAGCACACTTAATGTCTGTCCGCCCAAACTCGATCCACCAGTGCCAATAATCACCACATCGGAAAAATCATCTTGAAAGCGTTCAATGTGCGGCGCCAGCTCCAGTAAGTCTTTGCGCAGGTACGGCTGTTTAAACAGCGGCAAAGATCCCTCATCAAAAATCTGATTAAACTTTTCCTGGGCGTTTAGAAACTTTTGCCGATGCAGATCAATTTGCGTTGGCTTAAAGCCGTTCTCACCAATGGTATCGATGGAGAGGCCGTGCAGGTTTTGCGTGTAAATCATGGCTCTCCTTCCAAGCTAGCTTTTGGGGGTTGGCTCAGTATAAGGGTTAATCACTGGATCCTTTTTTTCGCGCGCTAACTGCTTTAAAAATGAATCTTCAGAATCCGTCATTTCTTGTTGGCGCATTTTATTTTTTAGATTTGTCGAAGATTTACCCACGCCTGCCTGGCTTAAGAAAGCTTGTTCTCCTGATGTCGATTTATAGTGACTACGGCGGGTTTTACCCAGCGCTTTATCCGAAACCTGTGGCTGCGGCGTTTGTTGCGTTGGCTTAATCAGTTGCTGTTCAGCTTGCTGACGCTTTGTCATTTCCTGTGGGCGTTTTTTACCCGGCTCTGGTGGACGCAGATCAAAATCCGGCGGCAACTCAAGCGGCGCTCTGTTCATCACCTCAAACGCATCAGGTTGTTTGTTTTCCATCCCCAAGAACTTTTTGGTTGAATCACACCCTGCAAGCAACACCAAAATAAAGCTGCATACAGACAAAGTCAAAATTTTAGTCATCAATTATCTTTCTTTTATTGTTTTTAAAATTAAAAGTCCAACGCCCATCACGATTGCAGCATCTGCAACATTAAAAGCCGGCCAATGATAGTCTTGCCAAAAAAAATCTAAAAAATCAACAACCGCGCCGCGCATCAATCGATCATACAAGTTTCCCAGCGCCCCACCAATAATCATGGATAAGGCCAAATGGGTATACGTTGATTTTTCCGTTATCAACCAACGCACCAAAAACCCTAAAACAAAAATCACAACCGCAGTTAAAATCCAAAAAGCAGTTGTTGAACCATTGTTTAGCAATCCAAATGTTGCGCCTTTGTTGTAAACCAGTACCAGATGAAAATAAGAACTAATTTCTAAAGGCTGACTGCGCGTTGCAAAGTATTCCAGAATCCATTCTTTGCTGTAATAATCCAGCCCCCACACCAGCAGGATAACCAGCACATACCATACTCGATTAATGCACCAACACATCATAACACCTCTGACAAACCGGAACATTTTCTGGGCCAACTTCTTTATAGCCCGTGCCGTATTTCCAACAGCGTTGGCATTTCTCACCGGCATGTTGATCAACCCGTACCGCAATTTCTTGCCCGTCTTGTTGAACAGAACCAGTCGGCTTTTCATCCACAAACGTAACGCCAGAAACGATAAAGAAGTCACACCACTCATCTGGGGTAAACGTCTCCAGAATTTCTTGCCGGCTCAGCCTGTCCAAACTTTCTGGCACAAAAACCGAAATTTCCGCTTCCAAACTGGATCGAATCTTTTTCTCAGCCCGTGCCTGCTCCAAAGCCCAATTAACCTGATCCCGAATTCCGCGCAGCACAGTCATTTTGTTCAGCAAGCTTTCATTCTGCCAGTCATCAACTGGCTTTGTTAAATCCTGCAAAAAGATACTTTCACCAGGCTTATAAATTTGCCAAGCTTCCTCGGCTGTAAAACTCAAGATCGGCGCCAACCATTGACATACAGCTTGGAATGTTTGCGCCAACACACCCACACAGCCGCGATAGGGTGCCGATTGATCGCCTTCGCAATACAACGCATCTTTACGAATATCGAAATAGAACGATGAGAGATCCACACAGAACTGGAACAGTTCACGGTAGATACCATGAATATTCACTTTCTCAAGATGCTTCTCACAGGCTGTTAATACCGCATGCAAATGCGCCAATGCATATTTTTCCAACACCGGCAAATCCGCATACGCAACTTCCACACGCTCAGCCGGCATGTTCCCCAACATAAACCGCAGCACATTGCGGATTTTGCGATAGTTTTCTTGTTGGATCTTGATCACTTGTTGTCCCAAGCGCATGTCATTTTGATAATCCGATCCAGCCACCCACAGGCGGATAATATCTACCCCGTCTTTCTGCACAACATCGGCCAGGTTCACCGCATTGCCTTTAGACTTCGACAGCTTATACCCATGTTCGTCAACAATAAATCCATGGGTTAAAACCGATTTAAATGGCGCCTTACCATCGGTTGCCAATCCAACCAGTAAGCTTGATTGGAACCACCCCCGGTGCTGGTCGGATCCTTCCAAATACAAATCAACTGGCAGCGACACATCTGGATTTTTCTGGATAAATTGATAAGAACAACCGCTTTCAAACCACACATCCAAAATATCATCAATTTTAATGTAATCATCCAATTGGTATGTTGGTGCCAATAGCGCTCGAACCGCATTGCTATCAAACCAAAAGTCCGTTCCCTCTGCAGCAATCTTGGCCACAATCCGTTGATTCAGCTCAGCATCTTTCAGAATCTCTTGGCTTTGCTTGTGCACAAACAACGGAATGGGGATCCCCCACAATCGCTGCCGCGACACACACCAATCAGGCCGCCCTGAAATCATCGCCTCAATTCGGTTACGCCCTTGACTTGGAATCCATGTCACGCCCTCAATTGCCGTAAGCGCTTTTTCACGCAGGTTATTAACTTCCATGGAAATAAACCATTGCGGCGTGGTGCGGTAAATCAGCGGTGCTTTTGATCGCCACGAATGCGGATAGCTATGCGTAATATCCGCACGCGCCACCAACGCTCCAACTTGATCCAACGCTTGGATGATGGCCTCGTTCACCTTATACACATGCTGTCCGGCCCACATCGGCACATGGTCATAATAAACCCCATCATCGCCAACCGGTTGCGCCACTTCCAAATCAAACTGCTTGCCCAACAAAAAGTCTTCAACACCATGTCCTGGCGCGGTATGAACAAGCCCTGTTCCTTGATCGGTGGTTACATGCTCACCTGGCAAAAGCGGTACAGAAAAATCATAGCCGGTTGCATGCCACGGGTGCTGGGCAAGTGTATCTTTCAGATCAGCCCCACTAAAGCGTTCAACAACAGCCAGGTCATAGCCCAGCACTTTTTCCACCTGACCAGTCAACGCTTCGGCTATTACCAGTTTTCGTCCGCACCCATTAACAGACCCCTCAACCAGCACATAATCAACTTCGGGGTGATAGGCAATAGCTCGGTTAGCCGGCAATGTCCAAGGCGTTGTTGTCCAAATCAAGGCCTCTGCGCCCACTAAACTTGGCTTTGGGCTGTGCGTAATTTTAAACGCCACATGAATGGAGGGTGATTGTTTATCTTTGTATTCAACTTCCGCCTCAGCTAAAGCTGTTTGTTCGACAACTGACCAGTAAACCGGTTTAACACTTTTGTACAAATCACCGTTCATCAGGAATTGGAATAGCTTTTCCGTGATCAGCGCTTCATTGGCCGGCGTCATGGTCAAATACGGCTGCTGCCAGTCAGCAAAAACCCCCAGGCGTTGAAACTCGCTCGATTGTACCCCCACCCATTTATCAGCAAAATCCCGACAGGCTTTCCGGAAACTGGCTGCATCCACTGCCTCTTTATCCTGGCCTTTTTTCTTGTATTCTTCCTCAACCTTCCATTCAATTGGCAGGCCGTGGCAATCCCAACCAGGCGTCAAAGGGGTTTTAAACCCTTGCATGGCTTTGTATTTCAGGAAAATATCTTTTAAAATTTTGTTTAGGGCATGTCCCATGTGCAAATGCCCATTGGCATAGGGCGGGCCATCATGCAGAATAAAAGGCTGATTCCCCGCATTCTTATCTTGCAACTTTTGATAAACGGCATTTTTCTGCCACCATTGCAGCGTTTGCGGCTCAGTTTCTGCTAAGCGCGCCTTCATTCCAAAAGGCGTTTGTGGCAAGCGAACAGATTTTTTTACATCAGTCATTATTGAAAAACCCTAAGATTGACAGCCGCACGAAGCGCTCATCGCCCCAGCTGATTTAATCGGCACCTCAACGTTTACATTTGCGCCCGATCCAAAAACAAGCGTTAAATCAAACGTTTGGCCCTGCACCAGATGTTTTTTTAAGCCCATCAGCATCACATGCAAGCCACCTGGTTTCAGCTGCACCTGACTGCCAGCTGGCACCTCAATGCTTGGTATTTTGCGCATCCGATAGGTATTGCCTTCAACCACATGGGTATGCAGTTCACACTTCTCCGCAATCGGATCAGACACCTTAGCCGAAATCAGCTTATGCATCCGGTTACCCTCATTCTTCAAAGTCATGAATACGGCGCCATTCTTACCGTTGGTTGCCCGGGCAAAAACATCCGTAACCTGGAGGGAATCTGCAGCCGATACCTGCAAAACACAAAACAAAAGAACCAGTAAAAACTTCATACGAACCCGCTTATCAAACAATCTTAAAAACTTAAAACTTGTTATAAAATGAATAAGCGCGCAGGTAAAGGAATTTGAAAGAGTAAGTTTTTCCAAAACGAAAATGTATAAGTTTCAGTTTGGAAATATAGCTACTTCAGAAGGGCTAGAGGTCCAAAGATAAGTTATCCCTAAAGCTTTCCACAGCATATGCGCCCCATGATAAGCACATATGCCGCAGGTGCTGTTAACTCGATTATATCTTTAGCTTCTTAAGCGCTTTTTTTGCATTTTCGTGCCCTTGTACGGCTGCTTTTCTAAACCATTGAACTGCTTGACGCATGTCTTCAGGCACGTTCTTTCCCTTGGCATAAAGCTGGCCTAAAGTGTATTGTGCCTCTGTATTCCCTTGCTCTGCAGCTCTGCGATACAATTGTACTGCTTGACGCATGTCTTTGACAACACCCTTCCCCTTGGCATAAAGCTGGCCTAGAGTGTACTGCGCCTCTGCATGCCCTTGCTCCGCAGCTTTGCGATACAATTGTACTGCTTGACGCATGTCTTTGACAACACCCTTCCCACTGGCATAAAGAAGACCCAAATTATATTGCGCCCCTGCATTCCCTTGCTCAGCGGCTTTGTGATACCAATTAGCTGCTGAGCTATAGTTTTTACGAACACTCAACCCTTTTTCATAACACCAGCCCATCTTTAAATAAGTCAAGCCTAAATTGTATTTAGCTGTTTCATTTCCCTGCGCCGAAGCTTTTTGAAAATAGCCAATTGCTTTCCTTAAGTCTTGTGAAACACCCTGGCTGCTTTCATAACAAACGCCCAGAGCGTTTTGCGCTGCTGCATATCCTTGCTCGGCTGCTTTTGTAAACCAATAAACTGCTTGAACATGATTTTGCGGAATGCCCTGACCGTTCACATAGCAAACACCTAGGTTATATTGCGCCTCTACATTCCCTTGCTTAGCGGCCTTACTCAGCCAATGAACTGCTTGTGCGTGGTTTTGAGGAACACCCTTACCATTTAAATAACAAGCACCAAGAGTGTTTTGCGCTTCGGTGTGCCCTTGTTCAGCGGCTTTTGTAAACCATTGAACTGCTTGAGCGTGGTTTTGAAAGACAGCGATACCCTCTGCATAACACAAGCCTAAATTGTATTGCGCCGCTGAATCCCCTTGCTCTGCTGATTTGCGATACAGTCGAACTGCTTTAACTTTGTCTTCAGCAACGCCCTGGCCTTTCATGTAGCAAACACCTAAGTTTCTTTGCGCCGCTGCATCCCCCTGCTCGGCGGCTTTTTGAAACCATCTAATTGCTTCACTATAAATTTCAGGAGTGCACACGAATTGATAAAATTCACCTAATTCATTTTGCGCTTCTGCATTTCCTTGCTCTGCTGATTTGCGATACCATTTAACCGCTTCAGAGTAGTCTTGCGCAATTCCCTCACCCTCTGCGTAGCACAAGCCTAAATTGTATTGTGCACCAGCATTTCCTTGCTCTGCTGATTTGCGATACCATTCAACCGCTTGGGCTTTATCTTGAGGAACGCCCTCGCCATAATCGTAACATACGCCCAGAGCGTTTTGCGCTTCTGCATTTCCTTGCTCTGCTGATTTGCAATACCATTTAACCGCTTGGGCTTTATCTTGAGGAACGCCCTCGCCATAATCGTAACATACACCTAGAAAGTGTTGTGCTTCGGCGTGCCCTTGCTCAGCGGCTTTTCTAAACCAATGAACTGCTTGCTCTAAGTTTTTGGTAACGCCCATACCTTTTTTATAGTAAAAACCAAGTCTATTCTGTGCTTCTTTATTATCTTGATTGGCAGCTTTTTCACAAAATTTAAAAGCTTTTTTTAAGTCCTCAGGAACGCCCTCACCCTTTGTATATTTAATAGCAAGCTCAAGTTGCGCTGCTGCATTTTCTTGCTCTGCTGCTTTTTGATACCATGCTACGGCTTGAGCGTGGTCTTGAGAGACGCCACAACCTTTGGAGTAACACAACCCTAAATTATACTGTGCTTTACCATACCCTTGCTCAGCGGCTTTGCGATACCATTGAACTGCTAGTGCGTGGTCTTGCGGAACACCCATACCTTTTTGATAATAAAAACCTAGCCTATTTTGTGCTTCTTCATTACCCTGAAGGGCGGCTTTTTGACAAAATTTAAAAGCTGTTTCCAAGTCCTCAGAAACGCCCTCACCCTTTGTATATCTAATAGCAAGTTCAAGTTGCGCCTCTGCATCCCCTGCTTCAGCATTAATAGTTAGAAGTTTTAAATAGATATCTTGCTCCGCTTCAGAAGCATGCTGTCTTAACGTTGAACGTTCTTGACGATCTCCTTGTTCAGCCTCACGATCTACAGTTTCTTTGGCTTGGGCTTGAGAAGCCGCCCTGGCTCCGGGCTCCTCACCATGTTCAGGCTCAGTACCCATTGCATGCCCAGCAAAAGCCAGCAATATAAAGATAACACTAGAAAATTGATAAATATTTCTCATTTTTACATCTCTCTTTGTAAACAAAATATTAATTAATTAATATTTTTCAAGTTTTATTTGAAAAAAGTTATTTGGGGACTACCACAGATATCATTGAAACATGTTATAAAAAGCCAGTGCGGGCTAACCAAACTGGAAACGAGGCAGACTCTTCCACCACAAAAACATCTAGATACGCATTTGACTCAGAGGCAAAAGCAGCACCTCTGGTCATCAAAAATCTATATATTATCCATTTTGAAATCACACACGATACGCACTCTCTGCTTTTTGCCCTATGCAGAAGGTGGCAGTAGTTATCTTCGCTTTGCGTCAGAGGACCCTTTTGCAGTTCGGGCTTCTTGCTGCGCAAATCTTTCAAGCAGTGATGCCGCTTCATACCCTTGGTCTGCTGCTTTAATTAACCATTGAGCTGCTTGACGGGTGTCCTGAGGAACGCCTGTCCCCTTCATATAACAAATGCCAAGATTATATTGCGCCTTTGCATGCCCTTGTTCTGCAGCCTTTCTAAACCATGCTACGGCTTGACCATAGTCTTGCGGCACACCTTTACCCTCTACATAATGATAACCAAGACTACTTTGCGCCTCTGCAACCCCTTGTGCAGCGGCTTTTCCATACCATTCTATCGCTTGTTCTAAGTCTTGTGAAACGCCCTGGCCGTTTTCATAAAAAATACCCAAAATACACTGCGCGTTTGCTTGCCCTTGTTCTGCAGCTTTTCTAAGCCATTGAACTGCTTGAGCGTGACTTTGCGGAACGCCATGTCCCTTCAGATAACACGTGCCAAGACTAAATTGCGCCTTTACATGCTCTTGTTCTACGGCTTTGCGATACCATTCTACTGCTACCGCGTGATTTTGAGAAACACCATGACCATTCGTATAACAAAACCCAAGATTATATTGCGCGTCTACATGTCCTTGTTCTGCGGCTTTGCGATACCATTCTACTGCTTGCGTGTAGTCCTGAGGAACGCCCTCTCCATTTTGATAACAGAAGCCTAAATTATATTGCGCATCTGCATGCCCTTGCTCGGCGGCTTTTCTAAACCATGCTACTGCTTGCTCTAGGTCTTGCGCAACGCCCTTACCATTCGTATAACAAATGCCGAGATTATATTTCGCCCTTGCATGCCCTTGTTCTGCGGCTTTGCGATACCATTGAACTGCTAGTCCGTGGTCCTGAGGAACACCACGACCATTTTCATAACTAACACCCAGATTATTTTGCGCATTAGCATCCCCCTGGTCAGCGGCTTTACGAAACCAGCGAACTGCTTGACCATAGTCTTGCGCAACGCCATGACTGTTCACATAGCAAATACCTAGGTTATATTGGGCCTCGGCACACCCCTGCTCTGCGGCTTTTCTAAACCAATAAACTGCTTGACAAAAGCCTTGAGGCACACCTCGACCATTTAAATAACAAGCACCTAGATTATTTTGCGCCTCAGCATGCCCTTGCTTGGCGGCTTTGCGAAACCATTGAGCTGCTTGAGCGTGGTCCTGAGGAACACCATGACCATTTAGATAACTAATACCCAGATTATTTTGCGCCTCAGCATACCCTTGTTCTGCGGCTTTACTAAACCAGCGAACTGCTTGACTATAGTCTTGCGCAACACCATGACTGTTCGCATAGCAAATACCTAGGTTACATTGCGCCTCAGCATGCCCTTTCTCTGCGGCTTTGCGAAACCATTGAGCCGCTAGTGCGTGGTCCTGAGGAACACCATGACCATTTGCATAACTAATACCCAGATTATTTTGCTCTTCAGCATTCATTGCTGTAAAATGAACAGTTACAAACGGTTTAAAGGTATCTTGTTCCTCTCTAGAAGAAGAAGCTCCTCTGGACATTGAACTTTCTTTATCGATCCCTCCTACAGCACCAGGCCCTGCAGCTGCAGCTTGGACATTGGCCGGGCTGGCTGAACGACCTTCTTCAATAGGAATAAGATTTTGTTCATTTACATCCATTGCATGCCCAGCAAAAGCAAGAATTGCCACAACAGCGCTCGAAAGGTGGTAAAGTTTTTTCATGTTTGTTATCTCTGTTTTTTAAATAATATATTAACTGATTTTATTTTTTCAACCCTTGTTAAAAAATAGTTAATTTTTAAGGTGGTTTAATTCCTAAAAGCTTACTGATAGAAGGTGCGGGCTAGTCAAACCAGCAACAAGGCAGACTCTTCCACCATAAAAATATCTAGATACGCATTTGACTCAGAGGCAAAAGCAGCACCTCTGGCCATCAAAAATCTATATATTATCCATTTTGAAATCACACACGATACGCACTCTCTGCTTTTTGCCCTATGCAGAAGGTGGCAGTAGTTATCTTCGCTTTGCGTCAGAGGACCCTTTTGCAGTTCGGGCTTCTGCAGCAGCTGATGCTGCTCCATCTTCTTCTTGCTGCGCTGATCCGGCGGCAGCCCTTTCAAATCTTGCAAGCGCTGATTTTGCGTCTTCATACCCTTTCTCAGCGGCTTTTTTATAGTATGCAATAGCTTGACTCATGTTCTTGGGAACGCCCTTACCATTTTCATAACAACCACCGAGATTATAGTATGCTGCTGAATACCCTTGTTTTGCAGATTTTCGATACCATTCAATGGCTTGAACGTAGTCCTGAGGAACACCAATGCCATTTTCATAACAAGCACCGAGGCCATTTTGCCCCATGTAATTGCCTTGCTCAGCGGCTTTGCGATACCATTCTATTGCTTGTTCTAGGTCTTGCGGAACGCCCTCTCCTTTTTTAAAACATAAGCCTAAACTATATTGCGCCCATTCATCCCCTTGCTCAGCGGCTTTGCGATACCATTCTATTGCTTGATGCATGTCCTTCAGGACGCCCATACCATGCGCATAATGCTGACCCAAGTTAAATTGCGCCATTGCATGACCTTGTTCGGCAGCTTTTTGATACCAGAAAAAAGCTTTAGAGTAATCTTGAGACACACCCAGGCCATCAACATAACAAGCACCTAAAGAGATTTGCGCTTTGTCAAGGCCTTGCTCAGCAGCTTTGCGATACCATTCCACTGCTAGCGCGTGATTTTGAGGAACGCCATGACCCTTTGCATAACATATGCCTAAATTATGTTGCGCACATGCATATCTCTGCTCTGCGGCTTTTCTAAACCATTCAATTGCTTTAGCTTGGTCCTGAGGTAAAACACGGCCATGCAAAAAACAAACCCCAAGACTATTTTGCGCCGCTGCATGTCTATTCTCTGCGGCTTTGAGACACCACCTTAATGCTTGGAAATTATTTTGAGGCACATCTTTCCCATAAAGATAAAGAGCGGATAACATAAATTGCGCATCTGCGTGCCCTTCCTGTGCAGCTTTGCTAAACCATACAGCTGCTTGAGCGTGGTCCTTGGGAACGCCCTGGCCATAAGAATAACACAAAGCCAACAAATACTGTGCTGACGCACCGTCTGGTTGTTGGGCGGCTAGTGTAAACCTTGCTGCCGCTAGAGTAAAATCTTGAGAAGTGACCAAACCGCTATCACAAAGCCGCTCTAAATTATTCTTAGCCTCTAAAGCCCCTTGCTCAGCGGCTTTGCGATACCATAGAGCCGCTTGAGCAACGTCTTGAGGAACACCCCAGCCATTTTGAAAACAAGCCCCAAAATTATTTTGTGCGAACACATGCCCTTGCTTTGCAGCCTCTTGAAGAAGCTTAACAGCTTGAGCTTTGTCATGGGCGACGCCTTTTCCTGTCAAATAAAGCATGCCTGATCTAAACAACCCCTCGCCATTCCCTTGCTCGGCTGATTTGCGGTACCATTCAAAAGCTTTTCTGCAATCTTGCGGAACACCTCCTTCACCTTCTTTATAGGCATGAGCAAGTCTATTTTGCGCGTCAGCATCTCCTTGTTCAGCCTGAGTAGTTAAAGCAGCTACATCAACATCTTGCCCCTCTTCAGAAGAAGCTCCTCTGGACATAGAACGTTCTTCATCGACCCCTTCTGCAGCACCAGGCCCTGCAGCTGCTGCCTTAGCTCTTTTAGCTGAAGGCTCTTCACCATCATGTCCCTCTTCCCCAATTGCATGTCCAGCAAAGGCAAACAATGCAACGACAAGGCTCGAAAGGTGGTAAAGTTTTTTCATGTTTAATATCTCTGTTTTGTAAATAATATATTAACTAAATTTGTTTTTTCAAGTTTTACCTAAGAATTTCAGGTCAAAAAATCTTGATAAAAGCATATAAAAACCCCTGCATATTATGTGCTTAAGCAAAGTCTTTTTAAATGGTATTCTTACCCCCGTGGGTGTTTGTTTTTGTAAACATCTTGGATATGCTTCATGTCTGCATGGGCATAACGTTGGGTGGTTGATAAACTGGCATGTCCCAACAATTCCTGAATCACCCGCAAATCGGCCCCACCCTGCAAAAGATGCGATGCATAGCTGTGCCGCAGCGCATGCGGCGTTAGGGTTTCCGGCAGACCCAGCTCCCGCCGCAGTTTAACCAATGTCCGTTGTGCCGCTCCCGCTGTCAGGGCCCCACCCCGGTTGCCATAAAACAACGGCGCTGCCACATCACCCATATACGGGCACACCTCACAGTATTTTTGGATGTGCTCAACGATTTGTGGCAAGACTGGCACCACCCGGGTTTTGTTTCCCTTTCCTTTAACAATAAGTTCTTGAGTTTTTTCATTGATATCGCCTTGCCTTAAATTAATGGCTTCACTAATGCGCAGCCCTGTTCCATACAATAAAGTAATCAAAGCTAAATCTCGAAGGCTTTGCCAAGTTGTTTTTTTTTGCAGCGGTTCAATAAGGTGCTTAAAATCATCAAAACCGACTCCTTTTGGCATCAAAAGGGCTTGTTTTGGACCCTGAATGTGATCAAAAACGTTGTTTTTTAGCTCATATTTTTGCAATAAAAACGTGTAAAAACTTCGTAGTGATGAAAGCGCTCGGGCCAGGGTGGCTGGGGCTTTGCGCTCTCTTAGCCGTCGTTGACTCAACCAAGCCCGCACTGTTGCAATTTCCAGACTTTGTAAAGACTCAAGGCCCAGAGCCGTGTTCAGCTCTTGATACGCTTTGTAAAAAACAAAGAAATGCTCAGTATCACTCACATAGGCTGTCAGCGTATGATGCGAATACCGCTTTTCAAATTGTAACCATTGTTGCCACGCCAGCCAATCTTGCTTCAATCCTGCATCAATCAAGCTGTCTGTCGTTTTCATTGCCTAGATGGTTTGGCCAGATGCTTGCCAGTCTTGTTTAAACTTCTCCAAACCCGCATTGGTTAATGGATGGTTAAGCATTTGTCGAAACACACTTGCCGGTGCCGTTGCAACATGCGCGCCAAGCTGAGCCGCCGTTACAATGTGCATAGGATTGCGAACCGATGCCACCAGAACTTCGGTTGTGATCAGTGGGTCATTTTCATAAATCGTTACAATCTCTTCAATTAAACCAAGTCCATCGTGTCCAATATCATCCAAACGCCCCACGAATGGCGAGATAAAAGTTGCCCCTGCTTTGGCCGCCAACAAAGCCTGCGCCGCTGAAAAACACAACGTTACATTGACCATCACGTCCCGCTCCCGCAAACGGTAACAGGCCTTAAGCCCCTCTTCTGTTAGTGGCACTTTAATCGTTACATTTGGAGCAATCTTAGCCAAAGATCCCGCCTCACGTAGCATTCCCTCTGCATCATCCGACACAACTTCAGCGCTTACAGGCCCGGACACAACATCACAAATCTCTTCAATAACTTTGTGAATGTTGCGGCCGCTTTTGGCAATAATGCTTGGGTTGGTTGTCACACCATCCACCAGGCCCATCATCGCCAATGATTCAATTTCTTGAATATCTGCACCATCAATAAAAAACTTCATAGATTGCCTCAAAGAGTTATGCTCAGTATAGTCACTTTATACAAAACCGGAACCGAAGTCACTGACAATGAATCAGCCTGTTGCAAAAGTCTGCCTCCCTATCGCCCTTGGCCCGCTTGATTATCTGATCCCAGAAACGATGGCGATTCAGCTAAATCAATTGGTTGTCGTGCCATTCCGCCGCGCGCATCATATTGGTTGGGTCACAGAAATCATCGCAGCCTCCACCGTTCCCATTTTAAAGCTCCGGTCAATTGAATCCATGTTACCTGCATCCCTCTCTACAGAAAACAGAGATTTCATCACCTGGCTTGCTAACTACACCGTCTCTCCTCAAGGCCTGGTATTCAAAATGTATCTGGGTGGTATCAAACAACCCGCTTTAAGTACCAACACTGAAAACTCTGAAAACAAACCGTCTTTTTCATTTCAGCCGCTGCACTTAAACACCGAGCAAAAATCTGCTGCAACCCAACTTGAAACCCTGGTGAAAAATCATTCATTCGCCCCGCTGCTTTTGGAAGGTGTCACAGGATCGGGTAAAACAGAAGTGTATTTCCAAGCTCTGCAAACCTGTCTAGAGGCTGGAAAAAATGCGCTGATCTTACTGCCTGAAATCAATCTGACCGCTGCCTGGCTGGCCCGCTTTGAATCTTGCTTTGGCTTTAAACCCATCTTTTGGCATTCACACATGACACCCAAACAACGCCAAGAAGCATGGCTTAAAATCAATGCTGGCACAGCTGTGGTTGTTGGCACCCGCTCTGCTCTGTGCCTGCCCCATCAAAACTTAGGCCTAATCGTTGTTGATGAAGAGCACGATGCAAGTTACAAGCAAGAATCCCTGGTTCGTTATCATGCCCGCGACATGGCCGTCCGCCGCGCCCAGTTGGCTTCTTGCCCGATTATCCTTACATCCGCCACCCCAAGTGTTGAAACCATTCAAAATGTTCATAGCGGCAAATACCAATACATGCGCCTGACTAAACGCTACGGGCCAGCGCTCATGCCGACCATGCATCCCATTGACTTGAAACAAGAAATCCTAGCAAAAGAGCAATCCATTTCCCCAACTCTTTGGCAAGCGCTAGAGGGAAATTATGAGCGCGGCGAACAATCTCTTCTTTTCTTAAACCGCCGCGGGTATGCCCCCATTGCTTTTTGTCAAAGTTGCCGAACCAATCAAACATGCAAAAAGTGCGATGTTAATCTTGTTTATCATAAACACACTCAAGCCCTCCTCTGTCATCATTGTGGCTATCAACGCAAGGCAAGCAGTGCATGTGGCCAATGCAGTGACAAGGAAGATTTTTTGTTTTTTGGTGTTGGTGTTGAAAAACTAGTTGAAGAGATTAAAGAAAAACATCCTGACTGGCCCCTTCTTCTTATGACCAGTGATACCCTCTCAACGCCCAAAAAGATGAAGCAAGCTTTTGATCAAATTGAATCTGGCGAAGCGAGAGTCATCATTGCCACTCAAACAATGGCCAAAGGCCATCACTTTCCAAATCTAACGTTGGTTGGGGTGGTAGATGCCACACTTGGCCCCATTGAATTTGATCTGCGCACCACAGAAAGAAGCTTTCAATTACTCCATCAAGTCGCAGGTAGGTGTGGCCGTGCTGATAAACCAGGTCACGTTTATTTACAAACCTTTGCCCCTGACCATCCAGCCTTCATGGCCCTTTGTCAAAATGATGGTCAAAAGTTTTACAAAACAGAGCTTGAACAACGCCAACGTCTGAGCTTACCCCCTTTTGGCCGTTTAACAGCACTCATTGTTGAGGGAGCAAAAGAAAAAGAAGTTAAACAAGCAGCCATGGATTTATTACGCTGCCATCCAAAAAAGCCAGGCGTTCAAATCTTAGGCCCTACACCTGCACCCTTAACCCGGCTTAAGAAGTTATATCGCTGGCGTTTTTTGGTTAAATCTAACAAAGCTACTCTTCATACCAACTACTTGCAAGAGTGGCTTTCTAACCTAGAACTTAGTCAATCTATTCGAATAACTGTTGATGTGGACCCCTACTCATTTTCATGAAAAAGAAATAGTTTTTATTTATCACATCTGATACAGAGGATGATCATAAAGTTGAATGACAAATATTTAGCTAATCAGAAAAACTATATAAAAAAGAGTTTTATAGTTTGTCTGACTTTACAGGTTGAGATTCAAGAATGAAACCTAAAGATCCTAATTCACCGGAAATAATGAATTTATAAAAAGCAAAAAAATTCTCTGGATTCACGCCTGGAACACACTCATCACATTGAACTGTAGAATACTGTTTAACCCTAAAAGCCCTATCAAAGGCTTTTAACTCATCAGGCGATGCCGGTTTTATTTGATAAGAGCACTTCTCTAAATCACGTTGTAGACTGCAAGTAATTCTGGCAGTACCAAAACGTGGTTCCCTTAACTCAACTCTAACTCCTGCTATATCTTTAAGGCCATAAACTTTTGCAACAATATCTTCACGAGAGAATTTTTTTATATCAAAATCTTCAGGATAACAACTAACAGAATGCAACAGAGTTTTACCAATACGTTCATGAAGAGTATCAAGAATACGCTCTCTAAGAATACCATCTCTAACAAGGCTGGAAGATACGAAATCAGATTTTCTTTCTACAAAATCAGACTGCTGATAAGGGAGAACAAACTCTTTCGTATTATCTCCGCTTACATCAACGATATACTCAACTGCCGTCACATAAAGTTGTAAAGCCGGAACAACGACACCATGTGAGTATCTTCCACCATGCTGAGGACCTGCTGCTGCAGATGCCGCACCGTGTTCGTCCTCTGCTTTATCACCTTCGCGCTGTGGCATAGAGAATGTAATATCACTAAATAAAAAGAGAGCTATAAAAAAAATGTATTTCATGTGTTATATCCTTGAAGTTATTTCTATGTATAAAAAGCATAATTGAAAAATTACTGGACGCTAAAGAAAGCTTATAGATGTATCGATCTTACAGCCTTAATAACAAATAAAATGCTAGCTGTCAATAAAAATATTAAAAAATAGTAAAAAATTATTTAATTACTGTTTTTCAAATTGCAGATTAATTTCAGACGGCATGATTTCTTCCGATTGATACATCTTTTCTTTTTCAAATGGTATTACTTCTCCAGGCAACGCAAGGTTATCCTTTGTAGAGAATGTCCATGAATCCAGCACACATAAACCCCGCTCTAGGAAATGGTTATTACCAACTTGTTTTTTGTCCCACCAGGCTTGCTTCCCACAATCAGCCTTGCCATAGACTGTCACGCGCACCCGTGGCACTAACCGTGCCTCTTGCTCTGGCGGCTGGTATTTAATTTTCCCACGAATAATTAGTTTATCACCCGATTCAGTGGATAACTTTCGAAAAGACACATCATGAAAACTAAAAAACTCATTGCGTGTATTAATTTCCAAACCAAGCGCCTCGTAGGCAACTTCAGCTTGTGGAATAACACTCACAATATGGTAACGCATCAGAACCAAAATTGGGATCATGATAAGCAAAGCAATTGCTAAATACAGACTCCAAACCAGTCTTTTCTGCATCGATGAAACTTGATAGGCAACAGCCTTTTTATCAGTTTGGCTCACTACGAACTTTGGGTTTTCAGGCTCCACAGCTTCGTTTGTGTCATTTGACAAATCTTGCGTGCTATTTTTGCTATCAGAAGAAAGATCAAGATCCAAAGGCTTGTTTTCATCTACTTGTTCAACTTGATACACCCATACATGTTGACAACCTGAACAACGCAATTTTGCTGTTTTTCTTCCAGCTAAAACACTATCAGCAACTTGAAACTTTTTTTCGCAGTCAGGACAACTTATAACCATCATATTTCTTCATACACCTATTGAATGCTACAACAATTTCAAACAATCACAAAACATTAAAGAAATTCACTAATGTATTACTTCTTTTTCTTTGCCCGAAGAAACGCTGGAATATCTAAATCATCTTGCTCTTTTTTCTCAGATCCTTGAGGCTGGTCAAACATATTCTCATATGGCGCTTGTTCAGAAGGCATGTTTTGCATTGGTTGATGAGAAGAGTTAACTCCTGGCTGCGGGCGTACAACGTCCTCTCTTGTCATAACTTTTTCTTCCTGGGTAGATCTTTTCTTGCCAAGGCCCCATCGCTCCAAAAAGGATTTCTTTTTTGGTGAATGTGTCTCTGGCAACTTTTCATCATCAGCTACTTGCGACCTGAAACCCTCAGGCTTTTCTGCCACGCCTTCATTTAATCCCTCTTGTGCTTGTGTTGGTATAGCATCAACACCACCAAGCTCATAGGGGGCAATTTCAGGCTGAGAGTTTGCCTCCATTGATGAAGCACTTATATTACGTTCTTGATCAGATGGCGTTTTTAAGAAACTCATTTGCTCACCAAATGTTTTCTTTATAGCAGGCTTTGCATCGATACCCGTTGCAACAACGGATACCCGCATACGACCACTCATTTTTTCATCAAACGTTGATCCAAAAATAATATTGGCTGATTCATCAACTTCTTCACGAATACGATTTGCTGCTTCATCTACTTCAAACAGAGTCATATCAAGGCCACCCGTGATGTTAATCAAAACACCTTTTGCACCGCGCATAGAAACTTCATCCAGCAATGGATTTGCAATCGCTGCTTCAGCGGCTTCAATAGCTCGGTTTTCATTTTCAGCTTCTCCTGTCCCCATCATGGCTTTACCCATTTCGCTCATAACGGTTTTAACGTCAGCAAAATCTAAATTGATCAAACCAGGCATAATCATTAAATCTGTTACTCCACGCACACCTGAATGCAGCACATTATCAGCCATGTTAAAGGCATCAGCAAACGTTGTTGTATCAGTTGCCAAACGAAAGAGGTTTTGGTTTGGAATTACAATAAGCGTATCCACACAGTTTTGAATCTCTTCAATACCTTTTTCAGCCGTTTTCATTCGGTGAATGCCTTCAAAATTAAAAGGCTTGGTTACAACACCAATGGTTAAAACCCCCATTTCACGTGCTGCTTTAGCAATGACAGGTGCTGCTCCCGTTCCAGTTCCACCACCCATGCCGGCCGTCACAAAGAGCATGTGCGAGCCTTTTATTTGCTTCATCACCTCTTCAATGTCTTCTTCAGCTGAAAGACGACCCATGTCAGGTTTTGACCCAGCTCCTAAACCCTGGGTTGTATCATTCCCAATTTGAATTTTTTTCTCAGCTAAAGACTCGCGTAACGCTTGAGCATCCGTATTACAAACCAAGAAATCAACGCCTTCCAAGTTGGCTCGAATCATATTGTTAACAGCATTTCCACCAGCGCCCCCAACGCCAATAACAGTAATTCTTGGTTTAGTGTTATCAATTTGATTTAAGTCAGACATTTTACTTCCTTTTTGTATTTGTAGTTTACTATAAATTTTCTTTGATCCAAGCCCCGATTCTTTGATGCCACTTTTTATTTTGACGTGATCCAGTTTTATAATCGAGTAAGCTTGCATATAATAGGCCAACAGCGCCTGTTACCCCAGGGTCTTGCATGTATGACTCTGCGCCAGCAACAGCCAATGGCCTACCAATTCGCACCGGCTTTTCCAGCAATCTATTACCCAGCTCTCGCATGCCGGGTAACTGACAACTTCCACCAGTAATAATATATCTACATCCTGCCGTTGCCTCTAACCTTTGCCCTTGAACTTTTTGTTTGGCCATCATAAAAATTTCTTGAGCGCGATAAAAAATCACTTCAATTAAATCAGCTTTTGTAATTGTTAGATTACCATTGCCAGGCAAATAGATTCTTTCGGCGCGATCAGCTGGAGAAGCAACCAAACTACCATATAAATTTTTAACCCGTTCAGCATCTTGAATAGATAATTTAAATGCTTGTGCAATATCACGCGTTATATGCTTTCCACCAACTGGGATTACACTCCCGTATACAAACTTTCCTTTATGAAACATCGCAACACACGTCTGATCAGCGCCAATATCTAAAACAGTTACGCCTTGAACACGTTCGTCATAAGATGAACAACCAAATCCTGCAGACATACCCGCAAAATAAAAACCATCAATTTTAAGATGACAACGTCTTACAACGGTTCTAATAGACCTAAGAAAATCACGTTTTGCTGTCATTACATGGAAAACTGCCGAAAGAACTTGCCCAGACAAACCTATGGGCGATCCTTCCACTGTTTTCTTATCAACGGTTAAAGTTAGCTCTTTTGCATAAATCAAATCAAAATCACGTTCGCTTGGCAAAGTATCTTCAATGTCACGCAGGCGAACAAGGTGTGTTTCATCAATAATCCTGCCGGATAAAGATTGTCTAACTTGCGTCCATTCAGACAACACATCAATATTAGCAACATTTATAGCAACTGACTTGATAGGCTCACCATACTGCTGCTCGGTTTGACTAACACACTTTAAGATTGAAGCTTCAAGATCATCAGCGCTAACAACTTTCCCTTTTGCCATCCCTCTAGAGGCAGTTTGATATATGCTTTTGATCAACAGCTTTTTGCTGAACGAATCATATGTCCCAATCAAGCATGTGATTTTATGCGCACCAATGTCTAAAACTGCCTGTATGTATTTACTAAGTTTTTCAGGACTGGTCATATTACTTTTTCACAATCACTTTATCAGACAATCTTAGGTCAATATATCTAAATCGACGCGTTGCTTGATGTTGTTTTTCGTATCTTTTTAATCGATCAAGAGCTTGAATATAGTTCTTTTCGGGTAGGTCAATTTTAGTCTTGAGCTTATTTTTTAAATGGATTGTCCATCTTCGTTTACCGACATACTGTGCATAATGGAAATCACGCCAAAATTCTGGGTACTTTTTAAGAGTTTCTATAATTTGCTTTGCCTTTGGTAAAGCGCCCTCTCCCACCACCTTGGGTAACCCTCTATACCCCTCTATTTGATCGATAGAAATTTCTTGTCCCTCTTGTGAAATTAAAGATATCTTCTGACCATATTGCCACAATGCATAGGGAACATGCTCTCTTAAGCGAATAAGGATTGTGTCTGGCAAATGTCGTTCAATAACAACCTGATCAACCCATGGCATGGACATAATCTGCTGATGCGTATTTTTCAAAGATAAAGAAAGGATAGGAGAATGAAGTGATATTCCAGCTGTTTTCAGCAAATCATTTTTATTGGTTTTATTTCGCCCTTCCACCAAAACTTCTTCAACAACAAATCCTGTTTTTTTTTGCAAAGTATCAGCAAAAATTGAAAGATCTCTCATCCAGGAATCAAAACGACTCCACACAAAAAAACCTAAAAACACAATAAAGCATAGGCCAGCTATATATAGCCACCTTTTTAACAAAGGCTTTTTTCTAGCCATGCGTTTTGATCGCGTTGTTCTTTGCTGGTTAATACGCATGGTGTTTTTCTTTGTAATTTTCTATAGGTATCATTTGACCAACCCGTTTAATTTCCCATTCTAGCAAAATTTTTGATTGGTCATAAACACGTCTTCGAACTTCTTCAGCCAATGTCTCAATTTCATAAGCCGAAGCACCACCTGTATTAAGCAAAAAATTACAGTGCTTTTCAGAAACTTGTGCTTTACCAAAACGCAGGCCTCGACACCCTGCTTGATCAATTAATTTCCATGCGCTTTCACCAGCTGGGTTTTTAAATGTACTCCCTCCTGTTTGCCCTTTAATGGGCTGCGATAAAGCTCGATTTCTTTGTATGCTTTCTATTTTATGAAGTGATTCTTCTTTAGATCCTTTTTGCGCTTTAAAGGTTGCTTCTAAAATTATGTCATCGGCTTCAATGGCGCTTTTTCGATAAGTGAAATTTAAATCTTCTAATTTTTTTTCAACAATTTCACCCTGACGCGTTATTACTTTGCAACTAACAAATACATCCTTAACTTCAGAACCATAGGCGCCAGCATTCATTTTAACAGCACCGCCTATTGTTCCAGGAATGCCAGATAAAAACTCTAATCCGGTCAACCCTTGTTCAGCTGCCATAAGTGCCACCGTTCGATCAAGCGCCCCTGCCCCCACATAAACCAAGTCATCCTCAAAGCGAATCGATGTAAAAGCCTTACCTAAACGAATCACAATACCTTTAATTCCACCATCACGGATTAATAAATTTGATCCAACGCCTAGTGGAAACAGTGGAATTTCAGCAGGGCATTCGGAAATAAACTCTTGCAAAGAAGTTTGATCGCTCGGTTTAAAAAACACCTGTGCCTGTCCACCAACTCTAAACCAAACCATCGGCCCCAAAGAAACACTGAATCGGCACAGTGCATGATATCTCTCAAAAAAAACATCCATCATGCGGACTGGCCTATTTTTTCCTCAACCAAACTAGGGATTTCATAAGCCCATTTGGTTATATCGCCTGCACCAACAAATAAAACTGTCGACCCAATTGGCAAGTTAAGTTCACAAATAGAATGCGCAAGTTGATTTTTTGAGTCAATTGTGTGACAGATTCCCCCTGTCTCAGACTGATATGCCTGGGCAAAATCAACATGATCTTTTCTGTTATTTTTAATTTCCCCTGCTTCATAAACAGGTAAAACAAATAGATGATCACTGGCTTTCATTGAGTCTAGGAAATTTTCAAAAAGTGAATCTAAACGACTGTAACGATGCGGCTGAAAAACCACAACCAGTTTACCTTTTGTCAAAGGCTTTGCCGTTTCAATAACCGCCTTAATTTCCACAGGATGATGTGCATAATCATCAATGTATTGTATATTTTGAGTGATTGCCGTTTTTGAAAAGCGCCTTCTTACTCCTTCAAAACATGCAAGCTGTTTTCTGATGCTATCCGGAGCAACCCTTAACTTAAGCGCAACAACAACAGCTGCCAAAGCATTCAACGCATTATGTTTACCATGCAAGGGCACAAATATATTTTCAAAAACAATTTCTTTATCTTGCGTACAAACATCAAAATATATCCCTGTCAAATCAGATTGAAAACGACAGATCTGATAATCTGCGCCCGCTTCAAAACCGTAAGTTATAACACGTGTGTCAATTGCTTGAACTGCTAGATTGCGAACCTCTGTGTGGTCATAACACAAAACAGCAAAGCCATAAAAAGCAATACCCTCAATGAATTGTTTAAAATGATCAATAACAGACTCAAAACTACCATAAAACTCTAGGTGCTCAGGATCAATATTTGTAACCACACCAACCGTGGCCGGTACTCTCACAAATGTTGCATCAGACTCATCTGCCTCAACAACCATCCATTGACCAGAGCCAATCTGAACATTTGACCCATCCTGATTGGCAACGCCTCCATTAATAACAGTTGGAGAAATATCCTTTAAAACGTGCCCAATCAGTGAGGTTGTGGTTGTTTTACCATGGCTCCCTGAAATAGCAATCGTGTGATAAAAACGCATCAATTCCGAGAGCATCTCTGCTCTTTTAAGAAGAGGTATTCCAAGTTTTTTGCCTGCAATCAATTCAGGATTATTTTGATCAACAGCACTTGAATAAACAATCGCCTCAATATCAGATGTTATATTATTTTCTTGATGGCCAATTTTAACATCGATTTCCTGCTCATTAAGGCGCTCAATATTCGCGCTAAGTTGCTGATCGCTCCCTTGTACTTGATATCCCATATGAGCTAAAACTTTAGCAATACCACTCATACCAATACCGCCAATGCCAATAATATGAATCTTACTAATCGTTAGCGGAGAAATATTAAGCATTGATTACAAGCCTTTTTTCATGAACACTTCCTCAATCGAAGAAGCTAGTTTTTCAGCTGCATGAATAGAACGATTACGCAGTGCATTTTGATGCATGCGCTCTAAAAGATGTGGGTAAAGCAAAAGAGAGACCATTGCTTTAGCAATCTTTTCTCCACTTATATCATTTTGGTCAATTAATAACGCTGCACCCATTTTTTGAAGAGCGACTGCATTTTCATATTGGTGATTATCCTTTGATGTTTTTAAAGGAATGATAATCCCCGGCCGACCCATTTGTAACAACTCAAACAAAGTGCTGGATCCACCGCGAGCCACCACGAGATGAGCCTTTGAAAAATGTAACTGAACATCATCAAAGTAGGGTGAAAGCTCAGCCTCTATTTCATGGTCACTATACAGCTTTCTAACAGCAGCGATATTCTCTTCTCTTACCTGCTGCACAACATTAAGACGTCTCCGAACCTCAAGTGGCAAAAGCGTTAAACCCATTGATATAAAACGATCAAAAACAAAAGAACCCTGACTCCCTGCAATGATAAAGATGGAAATAGGATCGTTGTCTTTAGGTGGGTGAAAAACAGAAGCAAGTTTCTGCTCAAAAACTCCTCGAACAGGGTTACCAGTGAACACTATTTTATGTTGGTCTTTTGGAGGAACCCTCTTTGTGTTTTCAAAAGATACTGCAAGAAAAATTGCCGAACGAATAGCAAATCTATTCACTTGACCCAGAACAGCATTTTGCTCGTGTAAAACTAATGGCATTCCCTTGATCATTGCAATTAAAACCATTGGAAAAGAGGCATAACTTCCAAAACCCACAACAAGATCAGGTTGGAAACTCCTTAGAATTTTAGCACTAAAATACAAGCCTTTAAGTATTTGCCACACAAAAACAAACATACCCCTCAACCCTGAATGTCGCTTATGAATAGGCAATTCAAAGGTTTGAATATTATCTTCACTTATGTTTTGCATAAGATGTTTAGTACGTGAATCATAGGAAATTCCAACCTCAAAACCTTGCTTAGTAAGTGCATGGGCCAGGGACAAGCTTGGTGATACATGCCCTCCAGAACCACCTGTTGCTAAAAGAATTCTTCTTTTATGTGTCTGTTTATTCTTATCCATTAATCTATCCGACTTTGACGGGTTAAACAGAGCAAAATACCCATACCAATTGACACACCAATAAGTGATGATCCTCCATAACTAATAAAAGGTAAAGTCATCCCCTTTGTAGGGATAAGGCTAAGCGTTGAGGAAATATTAACAATCATTTGAACTGCAAACTGAATTACAATGCCAAGCATTGCAAGCTGGCGAAACATATTTTGGTCATTTACATAACAAAAAAATGCTTTGGTAAAAATAAAAATAAATAAAAACAAGATAATTAATCCCATAATCACACCAAATTCTTCAATAGCAACAGCAAAAATGAAGTCAGCATGGGCATCTGGCAAAAACATTTTGAAATGCCCCTCACCAGGTCCCACGCCAAAAAAACCACCATTTTTTATGGAATGTAGAGACTGTTGGATTTGATACAAATCAGCTTGTTGTGAAAGACCTAAAAACCGATCTATACGACTTGCTACGTGTTCAAAGAGGTAATAAATCACCACAACTGAGACAAGACCACCAAGAGCAACGATCAAAACCCACAATAATGGTAGTCCAGACACAAAAATTTGCACAAACCAAACCACACAAATAACAAAACTCATACCAAAGTCTGGCTGGAGCATCACAAAAAATACAACCAGTACTGTTAAAAATGCAGAAAAAGCCCACGTCTTCATTATATTATTGAACCAGTTTTTAGAAAGGATCCAAGCTGTTATGACAATATAAAAAGGTTTAAAAATCTCAGTTACTTGTAATGAAAAAAATGAAATATGAATCCACCGAACAGCTCCCTTAATTTCTTTACCTATAAATGGCGTTAATACCAGAAGTATAAAAGTCACCAAAAGCCCGCCCCAACATATCAATCGCATTGTTTGAACGGACAACATTGAAAAAAAGACCATCAACAATATAGACGGAAAGATATATATCAGGTGGCGATACACAAAAAAATACGGTTCAGCCCCAATACGCTTGGCAACAACAGGGCTTGCAGAAAAACTTAACAGTACACCAATTGCAATTAAGGCCATCGCTGCTGCCAATAAGCTTCTATCAACAGTCCACCACCATTGACCCAGCATACTTTTATCTGTTCTTGAAAAAATTAAACTCATTAATACTTCCCAAGCGAGTAAACGATCTGATTAAACTTCTCACCCCGATCTTCAAAATTTTTAAATTGATCAAACGAACTACAACAAGGCGATAAAAGAATCACTCCCCCACCAGCGATTTTTGAATCTTTATAGGCAGCACTTACAGCTTCCGCTAAAGTCTCAAATCGCTCTCTTGGTTTTTTTAATTGATCAGCAAAAGTATCAAATATTTCTGCACTTTGCCCATAACAATACATTTTGGCAATCCGGTCTTTTGATTTTTTGAAAATCTCTAAATCTGCTAAAGTTTCTTTGAAGATGCCGCCAACCAGCCAATATATATTTTCGTATGAATCAATCGCAGCTAGTGCAGCTGAACAGTTGGTTGCTTTGCTATCATTCACAAATAATATGTTATCAAAACTTTTAACAATCTGCTGTCGATAAGGCAAAGGCGAAAACGTTTTCAACGCCTCAACATAATCAGAGCATTCAATGTTAAACTTTTGATTTAAAATTAAAAAAACATTGAATACATTCTCAAAGTTTTTCCCTACTAAATATATTTCTTGGGATTCTTTTCTCAGCTCCTCAAATAGTATTGTTTTCAATGACTCAAAGTCACCCGGCATATTTATCTTTTCTCGTGAATCAAGCGCCATTGGAAATGCATCTTCCCCGTACAATCGAAAGCACTTTTCAGCCCCTAGATCATATATCCTGAACTTTGCCTTACAATAGGCAGAAAAATTTCCATGATGATCAAGATGATCTGGCCTGATATTAAGGATCACCGCACAATCTAATGCTCGTTGACTTATAAGCTCCAATTGAAAAGAAGACAGTTCAAGCACATAAATATCAGAGGCCTCCATTTCAAAAACTGGCAAGCCAATATTCCCACCCGCAATCGCTTTATACCCCAACTGTCTTAGAACATGCGCAATAAGCGCAACAACGGTTGATTTTCCATTTGTACCGGTAACCCCAATAATCGTTTTATTTGCAATGCTTCTAAGAAACAGATCTACATCACACCCAACGTATGCATCTGCTTGGCGCGCATTTTTGATAATTCTATTTTCCTTTGGAAATGTGGTTTTAATACCTGGTGAAACAACAATTCCATCTGTTTTTTGAAAAGTATGCGTATTTAAGTCCACAAATTGACTGTTTGGAAACTCATCTCTGAACTGCCTCCGCACATCTTCTTGATCATCCCAAACAGCATATTCAATGTTATTTTCTTTGAAATACTGCGCACAAGAACGGTTAGACTTTCCAAGGCCGTATAAAAAATATTTTTTTGACAAAGTACTATCTGGAATCATCTGATCTTAAGGGAAGAAAGTGCAATCACAGCAAGAATAATAGCAATAATCCAAAAACGAATAACAACAGTTGGCTCAGCCCAGCCCTTTTTCTCAAAATGATGGTGAAGGGGTGCCATCAAAAATATTCGTTTGCCCCCGCTTATTTTGAAATAGGCCACTTGAATCATAACTGAAAGAGCCTCTATAACGAATAATCCCCCAGCAATTGCTAAAATAAATTCCTGTTTAATGATCACACTAATAACACCAAAAGCACCTCCCAACGCAAGGGAACCTGTATCGCCCATAAATACCTGTGCTGGCGGGGCATTGAACCACAAAAATCCAAGTCCACCCCCAACCAACGCACCACAAAACACTGCAAGCTCACCACTACTTTCAATATGTGGTAAGTATAGATAAGAAGAAAAAACAGCATTCCCGGCCACATAGGTAAAAATGGCAAAAACCAGCCCAACAAAAATGACAGGGCCGATAGCCAATCCATCAAGGCCATCTGTCAGATTCACTGCATTTGAGCTGCCGATAATAACCACAACCGCAAAAATATAAAAGAACATCCCAAGATCTACCACTACATTTTTTAGGTAAGGCAAATAGATGGATGTTTGATCCTCCAAACCATAATTCATATGGATAAAATAGAGCGCAATCAGTGCTGTTATTAACTGCATTACCATTTTCACTCGAAAAGATACTCCCTTTGGGTTTTGCCGTGACACCTTTAAATAGTCATCGCAAAATCCTAAGAAACCATAGGCAACGGTTACAAAAAGAACAGTCCAAAAATAACCATTTGTAAGATCAACCCACAACAGGCTTCCAACTAATAGACTTAGTAAAATCAAACCCCCTCCCATTGTGGGTGTTCCTTGTTTTGCAACAATATGGGAAATGGGCCCATCATCTCGAATTGGCTGCCCTTTTTTTTGCTTTTTCTTCAAATAAGAAATAAAACGCGCGCCGAATAATAAAGAAAACAGAAGAGAGGTCATAAAAGCCGCACCTGTTCTAAAAGTAATATATTTAAAAAGGTTAAACCCTGAAATGACATCAACAGAATTTTGGTAGAAAAGATTGTAAAACATATTGTTATTTTTCCATTATTAGCAAATCAATAAGCGCACGCATATTTGTTCCGTTTGATGCTTTGACCAAAACCATGTCCCCTTCCCTAAGGCTCTCTAACAATACTGGGTGCAGATCAATGCTTTTATGACACCACGATCCTTTTAAGTTATCTGGAAGCGCCTGAAAAAGTTTTTCTGAAAAAGCCCCGCAACAAAAAACCTTATTCACTTCTGCATCAATAATTTCAGGCAAAAGTTTTAAATGCCACTCTTGCGATTCCTTACCCAATTCAAGCATATCGCCAAATACCAGAATTTTTCGCCCACGACTTTGCATGTTTTTAAGTCGCTTTAAAGCTGCTTGGGTTGAAGTAAAGCTTGCATTGTAACAATCATCAATAAGATCGATTGTCATGCCATTTTTACCCAAAACGCTCTGCGCTAACTTTACCTCCCCTCTCCCTTTAGGCAAATAAAATGACCGCAGGCTTTTAACGCCCGTTTCAATTTTCAGACCAAGAGCGCATATTACGCTTATCGCCGCAAGGGCATTACTATAAAGATGGTCACCAATTTCGTTGAGCGTAATTTCACACTCTTCCTCATTGGTATTTATATATTTTTTCCCATCTGTCGTTTGCTCTAGAAACACATCTGCTCTGGAATTATGCCGAGAAAAGCAAATCCGGTTATTCAACCTTTGAACAAGCGGGGCAACAAGATTCAGGCACGGCATATCCAAATTAAAAACTGCAACACCTTTTGAAGACAAGCCATTGAATATTTGCGACTTTTCATAGGCTATCCCCTCAATAGATTCAAAATATTCAATGTGATTTTCAGCAATTGTGGTCAGAAGGGCAACATCAGGCTTTATCAATTGAGTGATGGGATCAATTTCACCCGGCTTATTCATGCCAACTTCAAAAACAGCAAAGTTAGCACCAAGAGGGCATCGACACATATCAACGGAAACACCAATCAAGGTATTATAGTTTTGCTGGCTTGTAAAAACAGACCCATAAGACTCAAGAGCTTTTGCAATCATCATACGCGTTGTGGTTTTTCCAACACTTCCTGTGAGCGCAATAAACTTAGTGTTTTTTAATTCCAATCGACGCCACTTTGCCATATCAACCAAAGCTTTCATGGAATCCCTAACCACAATTTGCGTCTGTGTAGAAGAGAGACTTTTTTGCAATTCTTCAACAATGACAGCCACAGCTCCACGCTCAAATGCTTTTTCCACATGCAAGTGTCCATCAGATTTTTCGCCCTTAAGCGCTATATATATTCCGCCTTTTTTGACGTGATCCGTATGAATTGCAACATCATTGGCAACAAAATCATGCCCATGCAAGCGTCCATGAGTTGCGGCTAAAATATCTGCTTGATTCCATTTCATTTATTCACTCCCCTAATATTTCTCCAACAACAGCATGATCACTAAATGGCATAACTTTATCCCCATATATTTGCCCTGTTTCATGACCCTTCCCAGCAATAACCAAAACATCTCCCGGCATAAGTTGAAGTATAGCCTTTTTAATAGCCTCACGACGATCTCCAATTTCAATCGCTTTAGGACAATAATTCATAATCATTTTTCGAATAACAGCTGGCTCTTCATTGCGTGGGTTGTCATCAGTTATAATAACATAATCTGCAACTTTATCGCTAATTTCTCCCATCAATTTTCTTTTCAACGTGTCTCGATTACCTCCACAGCCAAAAACCACATGCAAATCTCCAGACAATTGATTTTTCAACGAGTTTAAAACCATACTCAAGGAGTCAGGCGTATGCGCAAAATCAATATAGATTGAACCGTTATTATAACTACCGACCCTCTCAAGTCGTCCCTTAACCGGCTTTAAATTGCTGGCAACCTTAATAAGCTTCTGAAACAATGTTTGTCGTTTTTCAAATTCCTCAGCAGACAAAATCATAGCCATTGCACAAACAACATTATAGGCTTGAAAATGCCCCGCTATAGGCAGAGTAAATTCATACTCTTGACCATAGACATTTACTGTTAAATGCTGAACATCGCCCGCTGCAATAATATCTATTATTTGAAAGTCCGACTTATTTTCGCCATATGTAACAATATGCTGATCTCTACAAGCAGACTTTATTTTATTAAAATGTTCTCCATCAACATTAACAACTGCAGAGCTGCCTTTCTTCGTATACTTCTTAAATAGCAAAAGCTTTGCATCTAGGTAATTCTCAAAAGTTTTATGATAGTCAAGATGCTCATGAGTAATGTTTGTAAAGGCCGTCACATCAGCTAAGATGCCGCTTAATCTATGTTGATGAAGGCCATGGCTCGAAGCTTCCATCGCAACATGCGTAACGCCTTTTCTAGCCAATCGATCAAGCTCTTTATGTAATGAAACACTATCCATGGTGGTGAGTCCACTTGATAAGATTTCTCCACCAAAAGTTACTCCCATCGTTCCAATTGAGGCTCCTTGTATTCCTAAGCCTTCCCAAAACTGCCTAAGAAAATCAACAACAGAACTTTTTCCATTCGTCCCTGTCACTGCGTAAATCAAGTCAGGTTTGTTTGGATAGAATAGCTGAGCTATTTTGCCCAAGTGATCCCTCAAACCGCTAACGCCGATCAAATGGATGTTGTTATTAGATTTTTTTACAGCTTCAAAATCATTCGTTTCAACAATAACAGCTGCAGCACCTTGCAGCTTGGCCTCATCAATATAATAAGCTCCACTATCAACGAAGCTCGGTAAAGCAACAAAAAGAGATCCTGGCGTAACTTTACGTGAATCTAAAAAAACATCGTTTAGTAAGATTGATTTTTGAGATTGCTCAGATAAAGAAGTTTTACAACCACCTCCAAGAACTGCCAACAACTTATCCAAGCGCACGTTTTTCATTGTCATACTCTACTTTAACGTACATCGCTTTTTGGATAACCTCGTCGTTTTCATCCACAGGCAACACACCCAATAGGGGCCCAGCTTGTTCAATTATCTTTGCAGCAACAGGCGCTGCTGTCCATCCACCGGTTGAAAACCCATGCGTTTCTTTTGTCCCTTGTGGCGCATCTAAAGTAATTAACATTGCATACCTTGGCTTGTTCATGGGGAAGATAGTCGTCACACTTGCAAGGTGTTTTTTCTTATCATATTTACCATCAATAATTTTATTTGCCGATCCGGTTTTACCGCCCACCATATAGCCATTTACCCGAGATCGGCGGCTTGTTCCTTGTAACGCTGCTTTGTACATAAGTTTTCGAATGGTTCTAGATGTTTTTTCAGATATCACTCTTTGTTCTATACGCCCTGGGTTGCCTTTAACAAAGGTTGGGTTTATAAGCTTGCCACCATTTACAACAGCAGCTAATGCTCTTAAAAAATGTAACGGCGTCGTTGCTACGCCATAGCCATAAGAGGCGGTCAAAGCCCGTGCCTCAGACCAATGTCCCGTTAATGATGGCTGTGCAATCTCACCAAATTCAAGGCCTACAAGTGGCTCAAATAATCCTAGTTTCTGATAAGTTTCTTGTAATTTATCCTTACCCATTTCAAGCAGCATTTTCATTGCGCCAATGTTTGAAGAATAAATAAAAATTTCAGGAACAGAGAGCCATCTATTTTTCCCTCTGTAATCTCCCACGCGGAACTTACCAATTTTTATTGCTTTCGTTGCGTCGAATTGATCAGACAACTTAACGGCACCCGATTCAAAAGCAGCAACTGTTGTAAAAACCTTGAATATAGACCCCAACTCATAGATGCCTTGTGTGGCCATATTGAACATAGCTGCTTTAGAATTTTGCGTCACCATATGAGGGTCAAAATCAGGGAAAGAAACCATAGCAATTATCTCACCACTCTCAACATCAATCATCACAGCGGTGCCACCCTCAGCAGAGAATGTCTTAATAGCCTCACCCAGAACTTCATGCACAATATTTTGCACACGTATATCAACTGACAAAGCTAAAGGCTTTCCATATCCAACCAATTCTTTATCAAAAAACCTCTCAATCCCAGACCTTCCCTGCATATCAATTGAGGTGAATCCCAATAAATGGCCAGTAGTTCGACCATGAATATAGGCTCTCTTTTCCGATCTCTCAATATAAACACCAACAAGTCCAAGCTGTAAAAACTTTTGCTGTTGAGCTGGCGTAACATTCCTCTTTACCCAAACAAAGCTTTTTTGTGATTGAAGTTTATTTAAAAGTTTTTTTTTATCTAATTCAGGAAAAATTTTATGGATTTTATTAGCTACCATCCTAGGATTTGTTATTTCTTTTGGATTTGCATATAACGAACCAGTCATAAGATTTGTTGCAAGAATCGAACCATTTCGATCAACAATATCTCGCCTAGATGCAACTGTTTCTAATTCACGCACCGCTGTATCTTTTGAATACGCACTAACTTGAACCAAAAGAAACAATCGCCCACATACAAGCAAAATCAAAACAACAACCAAGGCCGCTATAAGATAGATACGATTGGCATAGTCTAAAAGCATATTACTGTGCGCCGCAAACCGATCATGGGCAGTAGATTTCAACGTTGTGACAGTCATCAAACAGCCCTCCTCTTTTGAGGTTGTTTGTAAGCAAGGACTGTATGTGGTCCTATCTTAGCCACATCCAGACTTTTCCAAGAAGCAAGCTGCATAACGCGCGCTGGCTTATGTGGCAAAACTTTATTGCTCAGCTTTTTCAAATGAGCCGGCGAATCTAAATAAGACCACTCCGCCTTAAGAACATGCATAGCCTGCATCACTGTTGCAAGCTCAGCCTCCATGCGCTCATGATCTGACTTAAGAAAACGAACGTCATAACTGGTTTTGTATAAAAAAACCCCAATCAAAAAAACAGCCGCCATCGAAACATAGTTAATAAGCTTTAGATGATGGTACTTTAGAGTCATGCTACCTCTCCACGCTCTAAAATTCCCCACCTAAGCCTTGCAGACCTTGATCGAGGGTTCATCTGAACTTCAGCTTCACTTGCGATAAGCCCTTTACGATCAGGCTGGATGAAGTAATGGGCTGCCTTTCTCGGCATATACAGTGGCAAATTCCTATTTGGGCTTTCTTGCTTTTGAGCATTTGCTGCAAAAAACTTTTTAACCAATCTGTCTTCCAATGAATGGAAGCTTACTATAACCAAGCGCCCATTTTCTTTCAGACAGCCCATTACCTGCTCTAAGAATTTTTCAAGCTCTTCAAGCTCTTGGTTTACATAAATTCTCAATGCCTGAAATGTGCGTGTAGCTGGATGAATCCGCCCAGAAACATGATCTGGGATGACTGAACGAATAAGATTGGCAAGCTCAAGAGTTGTCTCAACTTTTTTCTCAGAACGCCTTTCAACTATCTTTCGCGCAATGGCTCTTGATTTTTTTTCTTCACCATATTGGTATAAAATGTTGGCAATATCTTCTTGGGAGTACGTATTTACAACATCAGCAGCCGATAAGCCCGATCGACTCATCCGCATATCAAGCGGGCCTTCTGATTGGAAGGAAAACCCGCGTTCTCTCTGATCTATTTGCGGCGAGGACACACCCAGATCTAACACAATGCCATCAACCTTTTCGTGACCCAGTTCTGTTAGTGTTTCTTTGATTTGGCCAAAGCACCCCTCAACAAACTTGAATCTTTTTCGATATTCTTTTTCCAAATCTTGCGCAGCATCCAAAGCATCAGGATCACGATCTATAGCAACGACTTGACAATCCGCTTCATTCATAAGAGCACGACTGTATCCACCACGGCCAAATGTTCCATCCACATAAACTGCACCAGCGCGGGGCGACATAGCATAAAGAACTTCATTAATCATAACAGGACTGTGCAAAGAAGGAATTTGCTCATTTCCTGTCATGTGTGTTCTCCCCTTAAACTCGACCATATCTTTATGCTCTAGTCTTTACTTTTAATTTTTAATGTCGCCCCACGCTGATGCAGTCTTTTTCGCGCCTGATCTTGATGAACTTTAAATGCATCCGGTTGCCAGATTTGAAAGGTTGCACCCCTTCCAACAAAAGCAGCAGAATCTGTAATATTGGCATAAGCTCTAAAAGCCTCCGGCAACATCACCCGTCCATCCGTGTCAAACCCTAATTGCTGAGCATCGGCAAATAATGTCGCCGTCATATCATCTTGATCTTCGGAAAAAAGATCCATTTGATCATCAACTTGCTGGCTCAACAAGTGCATACGGTTTATGCCACACCCCTCAAGCGCCGCTTGACGGTACGACTTAAAAACCACAATTCCATGAAAACTTTGATCAGCTAAAGTTGCACGAAAAGAAGCCGGCACAGAGACACGCCCCTTACGATCAACCTTATTGATAAAAGTCGATAGGAATAACGACACCATAGACCTCAGTTTTCAACACATTACAACCATCTATGGTATAACATGGTTTCACATGGGAAACAATGGGATTAATATGGAATATAATGCAAAAATAAGTATTAGATTCTTAAAAAGTAAGAAAAAATAACTATTTACTAACTAAATAAATTTTAAAATTAGCGCGCATCTATTAAGAAAAACGATAGAGGCACAGACAATAACAATTGATAATTTGGTGCAGGCACAAAAAAACCAGGCTAATTGCCTGGTTTTTTATTTTGTAATCATAAAGAAAACTTAATAAGAAACACCCTCTTTAAATCCGTTCTTACCATCGTTAAGCTTCATTTTATATGGAACGCCCACTTGGCTTTCTTCCATCATAAAGCCAATAACCATATGACGTCTTCCTCTGGTAATTTCAGTCACCTCATGTCGATAGCGTGCATCCAAAATCAACAAGTCATTTGGTTCAATCTTATACGGAATAAGTCCTTTTTTAGGGTGGTGAACAACCAATTCACCCCCATCATAATCACAATCTAATCCAAGAATAAAAGTATACTTAACAAAAGGTTGCGCATCTTGATCCACATGGGCAGCAATATAATTACCGCCAATATAGTAATGGGCTTGCAACCTCTCTATATAAGGCTGTTCAAGATCTGTGACTTGGCGAATAAAGTTTTTAAAGCCTTCTGAAAACAATAACTTAATCTTTTCACATTCATACTCAGAACTTGCAGGTGTTTTTGGCTTATAATTATAAACAGAAACTTTTGTATCAATCATACTATTACTAACATGCTTATATAGAAGCTGATTAAAGTCAAACACCGCTTGAATTTTTTTAAGTGTTTTTTGATCAAAACAGTGCGATCCCGCTTTAATTAGCACAACACCATCTTCTTTAATTTTTTTAAAGAAGTTTTCAGTCATTACTCTATCTCTATTTTTTTGACCAAATAGTAAGAGCAATGGAAAAATTCAACCTTTGATAGCTGATTAGTTAAAAATACTTCTTATTGGGTTAATAATTGATTGGATTTTTTCTAAATCTATTATTCGTTTATTATACATCCAATAAAGAGTATGGCCACTTCCTTCATATTGAGGAAGCACATGCACTAAATCTTTTCTGGCAAACCGTTTTACATGACTGGCAAAAGATCCGATACCAACACCTCTCTTTATCATAGAAATCAAAGAGAAAGTTGAGCTCGTGATAAAGTTTAGCGGCAACGTCTCTGGTTGAACCAACCGCGTAAACCAGTTCAAATCAATAATGGAATTTTGCTGGCCTTGATAGCCAACAAGTTCATGATTTTTTAGATCCTCTGCATGATCTAAAGGAGGGGATTTATCTAAATAATGCTGGGAGGCATACAACAACAGCTTAAAGCGTGTCAGAGTAAAAGAATCAATATCAGGGCTCGACCCCTGATAAAAATAATTTAAAGCCATGTCAATTTCTCCCGTAGAAAAATCAGGCAAAGATTCCGACACCCTTATTTGTAATGAATAGTCAGGAAATGATTTTATTAAAATATCGATAATGTCAGCACCAAATAATTTCTCAGTCGTCGCAGTCAATTGAACAGTTAAAATTTTTGGTGAAAATCCTTTCTGCTTTAAAAGAATATTTTTATTGTATTGATAGTTTTGACAGACCTTAATTAGTTGCTCTCCAAGAGGCGTGATAAACAATTTTTGATGAATTTTAATAAAAACCCCTTCACCAATTTCTCTCTCCAGATCATCAATCTGTGCGCGTAACCCTGACTCTGAAAGACCAATTTCTTGAGCTGCCTTTTCATAATTTCGATGTTTTCCTAAAGCCAATAAAGCTGGATAAACTTTTAGTATTGTTTCAATATTCTGTTCAGAGAAAATAGAGGTCATCTCACCCTCCTGCTTTTCAAAGCATCGCGCATATTAGAAAATAAGCTATTAAACTGCTTTTCTTCAATCCAATTTGGATGACACCCGAAATAAAAATCTAAAGTAAAGGTCAGATCTTTCAATACTTGGATAAGCGGCCCTTTAGCCTGTATAGAGAGAGTCTCAGACAAAGCACCTATTGCAATCCCTTTTTCAACTAAGCTCTTAACGCTCAAAGCATCCGTTACCTCAATTATTTTTCCAAAAGCTTCCAAATAATTTTTGCAGGACTCATTCATGTTGTTTTTTTGCTGGCTTGTAAAAATAACTGTATGGTTTTTTAAATCACTTAAAGAGCTAGGGTTTCCATTTTTCTTCACATAGGCACTTAATGCATAGAAGCTCACTTTCTCTTGAATGATTTTTTTATGATTTTGAAAAACGTGTTTGAAAAGATCACTGTCGCTAAACAAGCAAAAGTCCGGCATCACATCAGAAAACAAACTTACACCTAACGCATCAGACACATAATAAGAAAATTTTCCAATAGCACCACCATTCTCTAGGAAAGATAAAAAGGTTGGCAAAGCATAGTCCTCAAGCTCAGAGCATATAAGCACATTAACTGTTTTTTTTCTTTCTAGAGCCTTTTTTAAAATAAGCGCATTCTTGAAATCCTCTGAATTTTTTAACAGTTTTAATATTTTTTTTCCACTTTCTGTTAAATTTATTTCCTGCTCCCTAATCGTATAGAGCTTTTCGCCAACCTCACTTTCAAGACCAGATAAGCGGCGGCGAATTGCGTGCTCTTTCAACTTATACTTTTTTGAAATAAGTGAAATTTTTTTTAATTCTAAACAATCGTTAAAAAACAAAAAAAGCCTATCATTCATCTAGCAAACTCCCTATTATGCGGTCCACATACAGAATTTTTCGAGGTGATTTTTTTAATTTTTTTTGCAAGAAACCTTGAAAAGCAATAACAAGTATCTAAATGGTCATTAACTTAAACAATTGAAGATTATGAACCTTAGTACACTCGCAGCCAACGGCCACCAAATTTTACATGATAGATTTCCTGATTTTGTACAAATTGATGAGATCAAACCCTTTTCTTATACAAAAACAGAAAATGCACTTCTTACATTTATTAGCCTCGTTAATTCCAGTCCTTTAAACGATATAATTAATCATAAAATGGCACAAGTTTTTGATGGTATTTCGTCAGACGATGTTGTTAATTGCCTTTTAGAAAACCCCTTACTTCTAAAGTGGTTCAATGCTTTTTATAATGAAAGATCTTCTGCTGAGCTTGGCAGTTTAGTAAAAGCTCTAGAAAAAAAAGACTCAGTTGATAAGAGCATTCTATCTTTCATCTCACTTTTTTCATTAAATAAATATCTAAATAAAGCAGAACAAAGGTTGAATAAATAAATTAATACCAATATAAAGACCTTGGTATTAATGGTATATTAAGAAATTATAATGACGAACCCATCGCGTGCGCACCAACTGTTAGCTGAAAAATATGGCACCATCGTATCAGATGATACGATGATTCCGCATGATTATTCACCAATTCAACGTTTTCTGTTAATCCTCTATCTCACAGAAGATACACTGCATAACAACCTAAGCAGCACCCTCTCAGAAACACTTGCTCAATTAAAGCTATCAGACAGCAAGGTAAAGCTTGAACATATTTTAGATGAAATAAGTAATAACCCGCTGATTTTAGCCTGGATAAAAGAGTTCATTATCAACACAAAACAAGAAACGAGATCTGAACTGTTTGACTCGCTACAGCTACACTTCCCCTTCAATAACGCCAGCCTTAAAGTAATTCAGTTGGTTTTGAAAGGTATTGATATTTAGTTATTTTTTAAGAAACTCTCGCTCAAGCCAATGGATATCATAATCACCAGCTTGCATGTCTTCATCCTCTGAGAGCTTCTTATGTAATGGCAATAATGTTTCAATACCACCAATAACAAACTCTTCAATAGCACGGTGGAGTCTTCGAATACACTCAGGTCGGTCCTTTCCATAAACGATAAGCTTTGCTACTAAACTATCATAATGGGGTGGAATTTTATAACCAGTATAAATAGGACTATCAACACGCACGTGCAATCCACCTGGCGGATGGTAATCAGTAACCAGTCCCGGTGATGGCATAAAAGTCTCTGGGTGTTCAGCGTTCACACGGCATTCAATCGCATGCCCCGAAAACTTTATATCATCTTGAGTGAAAGAAAGCTTTTCCCCATAAGCAACTTTGATTTGTTCTTGCACAAGGTCAATACCAGTAATCATCTCGGATATTGGATGCTCAACTTGAATCCGGGTATTCATCTCAATGAAATAAAACTGACCGTTTTCAAACAAAAATTCAAAGGTTCCAGCGCCAACATATCCCATGTTTTTAACGGCTTGAACAACCTTATCTCCCATTTCAGCCCGCATTTCTGGCGTCACAACCGGTGATGGCGCTTCTTCCCATACTTTCTGGTGGCGGCGCTGCACCGAACAATCACGCTCTCCTAGATGAACAGCGTTGCCATGCTTATCTGCTAAGATCTGAAATTCAATATGCCTTGGCTTTTCAAGGTATTTCTCAATAAAAACTGAATCATCGCCAAAACCAGCCAACGCTTCTGAGCGGGCAAAATTAAAGGCTTCCTCAAGCTCGCTCTCACTGTGCGCTACTTTCATGCCACGCCCCCCGCCACCAGCTGCTGCTTTGACTAGGACAGGATACCCCATATTAGACGCAATCTCACGTGCTTCTGATAAAGAGTTAACAACCCCATCAGATCCGGGAACAACCGGAATACCAAGCTTGATCATCGCTTCTTTGGCGGTTACTTTATCGCCCATAAGGCGAATATGCTCAGGTTTAGGACCAATAAATACCTGTCCATGCTCTTCAACCATTTCAGCAAAGTCAGCATTCTCAGATAAAAACCCAACACCTGGGTGCACAGCTTCAGCGCCACTAATTTCAACAGCCGCTAACAAGGCTGCTTTATTCAAGTAGCTATCTTTTGATGCTGCTGGACCAATACAAATACACTCATCCGCTAAGCGTGCATGCATCGCATCTTCATCAGCCGTTGAATGTATAGCAACAGTGCGTATGTTCATTTCACGACAGGCGCGATAAATACGCAAAGCAATTTCACCACGATTAGCGATTAGAATTTTTTTAAACATTTTCAGGCCCTAAGGTTAAGACTCAATTACAATCAATGGCTGGCCAAATTCAACTGGCTCTGCATCACCAATGATCACTGCTTTAACAACCCCACTTTTTGGTGCTTTGATTGGATTCATCACTTTCATTGCTTCAATGATCATCAACGTATCTCCTTCAGCAACTGAGGCACCTTCTTCAACAAACTTAGAGGCACCTGGCTGTGGCGCAAGATAAGACGTTCCTACCATAGGTGCTTTAATAAGACCAGGGTGTGTTGACCAGTCTGGTGCACCAGAAGATGCAACTTCTTGTTGTTGAGCAAGGGGGGCGCTTGCACTAGGAGCTGGCGCAGCATTTGCAACAGGCTGAGACATCTGCATTGGCGCAACTGTTAATTCCTTTGCTACACGAATGCGACCGAACTCAGTTTCATATTCAATTTCAGTTAGTTCAGTATCTCTTAAAATTTCAGCAAGCTCACGCACTGATGAAGCATTAATCTCAATGTTTTTTTGATTCTTTTTTGGTGCAACTGCATCATTTTTTGTATTTTTAGGAGCCACGTAATTCCTCGTTTGTAAACGTTACATCCTGTATACTTGACATGCCGAAGGCCGTCAAGTTTGACCTTTTTTTGTACATTCTTGCAGACCTAAAGTGTCATAAAACAAGCGTTCAATCGTTTCTTTTATTTCTAAAACTGGCTCTGTGCTATTGATAACTTTATGAACATTAAGCTCAACTACCCCCTGCTTCTTCATCATTGATTTTCTTGGCCAGAATTTTCCAGAATTATGCGTCACAGGCACAATCGGCACATTTACCTCAGAAGCAATTTTTATAAAGCTTAGATTTATGTGGGCTTGATCGCCATACTCAACACGCCGCCCCTCCGGAAAAATTATAATGTTATGGTCTCCTTCCAGAGCTGAACGGCATTTTTTAATCAACCCACGCAAAATAGACTTGTTTTGGCGATCAATACCAATAAACCCACATCGTCGAAAATAAACACCTACTAAAGGCATATCAAGGAGGCTTTGCTTTAAAACAAAAACACTATTTGGAACAATCATAAAAAGCGCAACTGTTTCCCACATTGATTGATGCTGAGCAACATAAAGGGCTGGGTTTTTAGGCATGTTTTTCATTCCACTCAATTGCCACTTCAAACCAACAAATATCCGCAATGACCAAAACATGAAGTGGCCAAGAACACTCAGTACTTTACGGGCAAAAGATGCACTCAAATAAGCGCCCGGTAAACAAATAATACCAAGAAAAGTAACGACACCATAAAACAAAATGCTTTGAAATAATGATCGAATAAATTGCATTTAAAAATTGTATCGACGCAACATTTTAAGAGCAGTTACTTTGGCTGAATACGCCATCAAGACGACAACAAGAGCCGGTATAATTAACGTAATTGCCCAAATGTCCCAGGAAGAAAGAGCTTTTGTTATCAAGGGAAAATCAAATTGATTCATAATATTATCAAAAACCAACAAAGTAATTGCAACAAGAATGACCCCAAGGAAAGTACCACGGAGCGCTAACTTAAAAGAATGGCTTTGATACTGCCAGGCTATGTATTGGTTTTTGGCGCCAATCAAATGTAAAATATCAATGATATGACGGTGGATAATCAAACTTGTTCGAGTCATATAGGAAATCATGGCAATAACGGCAACAAAAATCAGAACAACAATTAAAAAGCTAATGATTTGAACAGCATAAGCCATGTTGAAAATTCCTGTTTTCCAATTAAAGTGATCTTCGACATTTATGGCAGGGTAAATATGATTTAATTGCTTTTGCAACTGAATGACATCAAAAGAGCGGCCAGGCTCAAGCTGCACATAAATCAACTTAGACAATGGCAGATCTTTGATTTGCTCTGCGTCTCCAAACCAAGGTTCCAATGTTTTAATAATTTCAGCCTGGTTAGCTGTGCGAAAGCTTTTAATTCCAGGAAAATCACGCAGCTTTTGAGATACTTTTGCTGCCATATCCTCTGTAAAAGGCGCTGCCAGGTGATCAAAGGATTGCGTCATTGGCGGAATTTCGATAGTTAATTTATGCGACGTATCACGATCCCATCGGTCAATGAGTGAATGTATTGTTAAAGCAATCAAAAAAACAATCGTTGCAACATAAATCAATAGTGAAATAAGCCAAGGGGCAGACCTAGATGCTGGGTCTTGCCAAAGAGGAAGATCTAAGCTTGCATGTGCCAATATTAATTCTCCTCGCTTTTTTTCAAAACTTTCACTTTGCCATCTTGAATCATCATCTCATCATATGGAAAAGCTGCTGAAAGCGCATGATTGTGTGTGGCAACCACAATTGTTGCACCAGACTTATGAAGCTGTTCAAAAAGATAGATCAATCGCATCGCCACATCATCATCTACATTTCCCGTTGGCTCATCTGCTAGCAAAAGCTTAGGACGCACAATAACAGCCCGCGCAATGGCAACACGTTGCTGTTGACCACCTGACATTTCTGGTGGATAGGCATTAAACTTGTCTTTTAAGCCAACCCACTCAAGAAGCTCCATAGCCTCCTCTTGACGCTGTTTGTTGTGTACACCCTGAACTTTTAGAGGCAAAGAGACATTTTCAAGGGCTGTTAAATTATCAATAAGCCGAAAATCTTGAAATACAACACCAATTTTTCGCCGAAGAAGCGCTCGTTGGTCCATTGACAAATCACGTATATTCAGCCCAAAGGCACGCAGTGTTCCTTTGTCTGGCAGCTGATCTAAATACAGCATTTTCAATAGTGTTGATTTCCCAGCTCCACTAGGCCCCATCAAAAATTGAAAGCTACCTTCTTTGATTGTTAAATTCATCTCGTCAAACAAAGGGTGACTTTGGCCAAATGACAAGGTCAATTTTTCCATTTCGATCAAGTTATTTAAATTGGGGGCCAAAGCAGCTTTTTTGTTCATCATAGCTATTAACTATAATTGTTTTAGCCCTAAAGAGAAATGCTATTTTTTGAATATTTATGGATTACTTTGGTAATTTAATATTAATTCTCAACCCCCCACCAGGCGCCTCATCTAAATCAATTCGCCCACCATGCGAGTGAATAATGTCTTGAACAATACTTAAACCAAGACCTACACCACCCGTTTCAGCATTGCGTGAAGCATCTAAACGATAAAAAGCTTGGAAAACCTCTTGGCGTTTATCTTTTGGAATCCCCTTACCATCATCATCCAAAATAATATGGACATGATCTCGGCTTTCCTCATGATAAATCGAAACAGTTTGCGCGTGACGTGAGGCATTGTTGAACAAATTTTCAAATGCTCTGCTCAGGCTATCTGGCCGTCCATTAAAGACAATGTCTGGCAAAACATCTGAATATTTAAAATCAATATCAACACCTTTAAATTTTTCAATTAAACGCGCCATAAAAGCCCGCAAATGGATCTCTTCAAAATTCTCTCGATGATCGCCCTTAGCAAAATCAAGATAGGCCCCAACCATTGACTGCATTTCATCAACATCATGACTTAAAGATCTTGTCATTTCATTATCCGGCGCCATTGACAGCTCAAGTTTCAAACGTGTTAATGGTGTCCGCAAATCATGGGAAATACCAGCTAAAACCTGAGTTCGTTGCATAACCTGCCGTTTAATCCGACTCTTCATAATATTGAATGATTCAATCAAATTTCGTATTTCTTTTGCACCATGTACAGGAACGTCCTCAATTGACTCACCCCGACCAAATTGGCGCGTTCTTCTCTCCAGAGTTATGAGCGGACGAACTTGATTGCGTAAGAAAATGCCCGCAATAATTATCGATAGTATGGTTGTGCCAAGCGCCCAATATAAAACCAATTCAGCGGTATTGCTGAACAACCTTTTACGTGGGAAATCCAACTGCATCACGCCATCAGGTAACTGGATTAGCAAAAACAACTGACTATCTTTTGAAAAAACTTGATACTTGTAACGAATAGACCGTTCTAATTCACGCTTCAAGTACCCAGCAATCCAACCCGAGGCACTCTTTTCTGGCGTCAAACTTCGATCAGGATAAAATTTATATGAAAAACGATAATGATTGGTTGAGATGCGGTTTAATTCTTCTTCAGTAAAAAGCTTTTTTTCATACAAATTGATCAAGCTTTGTGAGGCACCAACAATATTTTGCGCAAGAAGCTTAGTAACTGAATCCAAGTGACGATCCACAAAAACAAATGCCGCCACCAGTTGCACCAATACCAGAGGTGTGAAAAAAATAAGCAAGAAACGGCTCATCAAGCCATGCGGTTTCAGAAATTTTAAGGAAGGCTTCCAGAGAGTCTTGGGCCATCTCAAACCCATAAAATATACCCCTGATTGCGAATGGTTTGTATATGTTTAGGCTGCCGTGCATCATCTTCCATTTTTTGCCGTAACCGCGTGATTTGAATGTCAATCGCCCTAGCGGAACTAGCACCACCAACCCGCTCAAGCACTTGATCACGATTCACCACTTCTCCAGCCCTTGCCAACAAAAATCGAAGAATTTCTGTTTCAGAAGCTGTCAAAGACACCGTTTTTTCCGCATCTTTTAGTGTTTGCTTCTGCGGGCTAAATACCCATTTACCAATGTAAAAGGTTTGCTCACTTTTGTGGGTTGGAATCATTTTTTGTCGCCGCAATATTGCCCGCATACGCAATAAAAGCTCCTTGGGCTCAAACGGCTTGGGCAGGTATTCATCCACCCCTATCTCTAAACCGCGGATACGATCCTCTGTGTCACTCATAGCGGTTAAAAAGAGAATTGGCAATGTGCTCCCCGCCTTTATTAATCGCCGTGCATAGTCAAGGCCCGACTCCTCTGGCATCATAACATCTAAAATCATCAGATCATAGGCAACGAATTTCAAATGCTCATCAGCTTCTGCTGCCGATGCAACGGCTGTCACAAGAAACCCATTTTCTGACAAGTAACGCGCCAGCAGATCACGCAAACGCTGATCATCATCAACAACCAGAATGTGATATTCTTCAAAACTCATAATTTTAACTATACTTTAAACCATTCATGAAGGCTACGGCTTAAGTTATATGGTTTTAGAGATGGAGCGCTTGGCATGCTGTTTTTTAATGTTTGCAATGGCCTGACCTGGATTTAAGTTTTTCGGACAAGCATTGGTACAATTCATAATTGTATGGCATCGATATACTTTGTCATTATCATCAAGCTCATCAATACGTTGATCTGTTTTGCTATCCCGGGAATCTTCTATCCATCGTTGCGCTTGCAAAAGAACAGCTGGGCCAAGATAATGATCGCCATTCCACCAATAGCTTGGACAACTTGTTGTGCAACAAAAACATAAAACACATTCCCATAAACCATCCAACTTTTGCCGCTCTTCAGGACTTTGAATTTGCTCTGAGTTTTTTGGAGGCTTGGAAGACTTAAGCCAAGGCTCTATCGATGCGTATTGCCTATACATCATGGATAAATCTGGCACCAAATCTTTTAAAATCGGCATATGTGGCAACGGATAGATAATAATATCATTGGTAAGCTCATGAATTGGCTTGATACATGCAAGGGTGTTTACACCATTCACATTCATCGAACAACTCCCACACACACCCTCCCGGCAAGACCGGCGGAAAGTCAATTTCGGATCTATTTGATTTTTTATAAAAATAATCAAATCTAGAACCATGGGTCCACATTGATCCAGGTCAACATAAAAGGTATCTAACCTGGGCTGTTGATCCGTTTCTGGGTCATAGCGATAAATCGAAACCTCTTTAACACGCTTGGCACCATCGGGTTTTGGATAGGTTTTACCACGGACCACGCGTGAATTTTTTGGCAAAGTAAGCTCAACCATTACGCCCTCCTAATACACCCGTTTTACCGGCTTGATTGACTCAACATCACCCGTCAAGGTCTGTGTGTGAACAGGTCGATAAGTACACTTAATTTCATAATTTGGTTGCAACCAAGAAAGAGTGTGTTTTAACCATTCTTCATCATCTCGATCCGGATAATCATCTCGTGAGTGTGCTCCGCGGCTTTCAGTTCGATTTAAAGCACTCACAATTGTCGCCATGGCTTGCTGGGCCAAATTCTGTAGCTCAAGCGCCTCTACCAAATCCGTATTCCAAAATAATGAGCGATCATGCAAATTGAGCTGATCCAGATCAAACATCACTTCCCGCAGCTCACTAACCCCTTGTTTCAGAGAGTCAGCTGTTCGAAACACAGAGCAATATTTTTGCATAATTTTCTGCATTGACTCCCGGACATCAGCTACGCTTTTCGTTCCCTTACCCTGAATTAATTTTTCTAATCGGTTAATACCTTTAGCATACATTTCTGGTTTAAGTGGCTTATGCTGCTTATCTGGCTCTAACACTTCTTTCGCCCGTAAAGCTGCTGCCCGTCCAAATACCACCAAATCAACCAGAGAATTAGTTCCCAAACGGTTGGCTCCATGAACCGAAGCACAGGCCGTTTCACCGATAGCCATCAGCCCTGCCACCGTTGCATCAGGATCCTCTACAGTTGGCCGCAACACTTCTGCACGGTAGTTGGTGGGGATACCACCCATGTTATAATGAACCGTTGGCAAAACCGGGATCGGCTCCTTAGTCACATCAATACCTGCAAACATTTTGGCTGTTTCAGAAATCCCGGGCAGTCTCTCAGCTAATAATTTTGGATCCAGATGATTCAAATGCAAGTTAACGTGATCTTTATTTGGCCCAACCCCACGACCCTCTTGAATCTCAATAGTAATGGCTCGGCTGACTACATCCCGTGAGGCAAGGTCTTTGGTTTGCGGGGCATATTTTTCCATGAACCTTTCACCTTCAGAGTTCGTCAAATAGCCACCTTCTCCGCGCGCGCCTTCAGAAATCAAGCATCCAGCACCATAAATACCTGTTGGATGAAATTGAACAAA
>DLRV01000001.1 GCA_002500565.1 Holosporaceae bacterium UBA7879 | reverse complement strand
CTCCCTTATCTAGGCCAGCCCCTTTTTAATTACAATGCTCGTGAGCCTTCCGTGCTTATCAACAAAAGTTTATAGACAACCTACTGATCCTAGAACAAAGAGACTCTGTCAACGCTGTGATTGCTTGCAAACGCCCAATTGCTGTACTAAATGCTCAAAATGCCAAGATAGTGAGTGCCAATCTACAAACCAACAGACTGAAAAAAAAACGACTGAGTCTGGCAATAGCCAAATGAACGCACAACAATGCAGCAGTTGTTCATGCACAGAAAATGCAGACTGTAATGCTTTGTGCAATAAGTGTGTTGGCCAAACCAGCTCTAGTTAAAAAAGCAGTCACTGCATAGATGGATGGGTAAGACCCTCACGTTTTACAGAACACACGTCATTATGAGCGGATTTTATATCCGCGTGAGAATCTCTTGCAACTCCATTCAGACCCTCACGTCAGGACTTCGTCCTTCCTCAGGGTGACTGGTAAAAAAGTGAGACCCTCACGCGCTCCTAACTCGCTTAAGAAAACGGGTTAAAAATAGTCACATAAGGCAATGGGTATTTATTGCCAGGGTCTTCTATCATGGCTATCATAGGCACATCAAAAAAATTGCCTAAACCCATGAAAATTGCCCTTCTTACTGGAAAACCAACAGATGTAACTGCTGGGAATTACAATGATTATGCCTTCATAACAGCGGCCAAAAACCGCGGGCATGAAATTCATACCTTGGTCAGTGGGCAGCAATCGGTTGCAGCTAACCCTGCCGACATACCGTTGAAAGCGAGTCCCCTTGATTTTGATGCCCTGATCCCACGCCTGAAAACCCATGACTTTGAGGCCGGGTGCGTCGCCCTTTCGGGCTATCAGGCCCAGGGTGTGTATTGCCTGAATTCTCCAGCGGCCCTCCATTTAGCGCGGCGCAAATTCCAGTGCTTGCAGGTTTTGGCTCGGCATCACCTGCCCATTCCGCGCACGTTATGGCTTCCTACCGAGGCCGATCTTTGCAGCTTTATGGAAATCACAGGAAGCCAGCAACTTATTATCAAAACCAATCTAGGCTCGATAGGCAAAGGTGTGATGCTGGCCGAATCTTTGGGTCAAGTCCGGGCCTTGATCGATTATCTGCATGCGGTGCACGAACCGTTTTTTATTCAAGAATTCATTGCCGAAAGTGCAGGCCAGGATATGCGCGCTTTGGTTTTAGATGGCCAAATCATTGGCGCTGTTAAACGCCAAGCCAATGCCCCTGGTGAATTTCGCTCTAACATCAGTCGTGGTGGTATGGCCGGAAAAATCACCCTTAGCCCGCAACAACAGCAGCTGGCGCTGGATGCAGCCAAAGCGGTGGGGCTTACCTTTGCCGGCGTTGATCTGATCGAAAGCGCTGATCAAACCTATGTACTGGAAGTAAACGGCAATCCAGGTTTCCAAGCCGTTGATCAGGTATACAATTGCCAAACGGCTGAAAAAGTTATTGCTTTCATTGAACAGCACGTGGCAGCAAACGCAACTTGAGCCTTGCTTTTTCACGCCTGCCTTGTTAAGCACAAAGGATCACTCTAAGATTAAGGATATGACCTCGAACCGCAAAACCATTGCTTTGAATCGCCGCGCCCGCTTTGACTATGCGCTGGAAGATTTTTTTGAAGCCGGCATTGTCCTAACTGGTTCCGAGGTTAAGTCGCTGCGCAATGGCCGTGCCAACATTCAAGATGCCCATGCCAGCCACGATGGTGGTGAGATTTTTTTGCGCAATGCCAATATCGAACCGTGGAAGTCAGCCGGGGCGTTTAATCACGAACCCACGCGCCCACGCAAGCTGTTATTAAAAGAAAGAGAAATTCGCAAATTGGTCGGGGCCCTGGAACGTAAGGGCTATACCCTTGTGCCCGTTTCCATGTATTTCAACCAACGCGGCCTGGTCAAAGTGGAAATTGCTTTGGGGAAAGGAAAAACCAAAGTCGATAAGCGCCATACCCAAAAAGATCGCGATTGGCAGCGTGATAAAAGCCGGATTATCAAATCTTATAATCGCTAGAATTTTTTGGTTTTATAATGCCGTTTTTTTTAATGGCTTAATCAGCAGCACCGCAATAATCCCTGTGGCAAACAGCCCCAATAAATATATCAGCTGATAGGTTTTGCTTGGTTCAATCTGCCATAATTTTGTTGCCACCACTGGCACCGAACTGGCCAGGAAAGAAGATCCCAGCGCATGCGCCAAAGCGATAAGTCGATAGCGAATCAATACCGGCAAACGGTTCATAATCATGACATAAGTTGAAACATTCAAGAACGCCATAAAAAACAACACCAGTGTTAGGCCGTGATACGAAATCAAAGCTGTGCGCAATGGCATAGACAGTAGAATTAAGGTCACTGCCAATGCCCCAACAAGGGCAAAGACAAATGTTTTCAGTGCGCCAAACTGATCGGCTATCCATCCAGCCATAGGTAAAAACAATGTGTAAAACCACAAGTTGTTGGTGGTCAAATTTTTGGCCTCTTGGTAACTGATCATGTGGCTTAATTTTGACCACAACGTCGGCCCATGCAAAATAACAAAGTAGTAACTTCCCGATACACAAGCCGATAATAAAATGATGGCCAAAAAGACGCGAAAGTGACCCGAAAGTGACTCAAAAGTGCTTGTTTTGGACCTAAAAGTGGCCTTTTTGACCCTATTTTCGACCTGTTTTTTAGCGTTTATTGCCCGGGTAAAAGAGGCCGTTTCTGGCATAACAGCCCGCATCAAACACAGAGCCAGAGCCGATATTCCACCAATCATGAAAGCCAAGCGCCAGCTGGGAAGTCCCATCAGCGTTAAACTTGAAGCTGCCATCCATCCTGCCATCGCCACACCCAGCGAAGAAGATAGAGAACTCAGGCTGTTAGCAAAGCATGGCCGCCGATCCCCTACATGTTCCAACACATATATACGAATGCCCGACACCTCGCCGCCATAAAAAAATCCTTGGAAAAAGCGCAGGAATATCAGTGATATAGGCGCCCATACACCAATCGACTGATACGTAGGTAGAAGTGCAATCAGTATCGTTGCAATCCCAACCCCTCCAAGGTTCCAACGCAGACTTTGCCGTCGCCCAAGCGCATCCCCAATCCGGCCAAAAACTATGGCTCCCAAGGGTTTCGCCAATGACCCGATGAAAAACACACCCCAGGATTGCACCAGCCCAACAATTGGATCATCCGCTGGAAAGAACGACCGCGCTAAAACAGCCGCATAAAAGCCATAAATGGCATAGTCGTAATACTCAATCAAATTGCTGATCACCGCTACCACTATGGGTTTGAGTGCGTTTTTACTATCTTTCGATCGATCTATAACGTTTGTCGTCATATCTTCTTGCGTTGTTGCCGATATAGAGCATACGTCGAACCAACATTCACGGCCAGTAAAAATCCAAGCCAATACATTGGAAGATGCTCATTTACACTAAAAAGCTTGGTCGCGATCAAGGGCGTTGTCCCCGAAAGCATTAGTGAGCCAATTACATGGCCAAAGCCAAAAAAACGATGACGACTACGAATTGGTAAGCTTGCAAGAATATTCACAATAATCATTGAACTCGTGCCAGAGAGGAAAAAACCCGCGGCAAAAAAAACAATCGTTGAAAATTCATGAATGAAAAGCAAAACTGGTAACATAAAACAACATACTATGAGCCCAAAAATAGTTACCAACCAGAGGCGAGCATGTTTTAAAAGATCTACAGCTGCTCCAATAGCCACCCCACCTATGAGATATCCTAGGGAAACCAATTTACTAATCTCAGCACCTTGCATTTGCGTGAAAAAATTATTCATATCAGTGGTGTAAGTATTTAGAAAGATTGCAAAGAAATGGTACAATCCTCCATGAGAACCCATAGCTAAAATCACCACAGCGAGCAACCGTTTATTGCGCAGAAAAACATGGATCGTTTCATGAGGAGCTGATTTCTTCTTTGCCTGTACAAATGCTGTCGAATCTTTTATCCAATGACGCATGATCACTAAAATAAAGCAGGCAAAAGCTCCTACAAGATATAGATTTTGCCAATCAAAGTTTACAGAAGTATGTAGCTTTCCAGCGGCATATGCGGCCAAATAAATACCAAAACCAGACGCAGCGCCCATGACGCCATGAGAGAGATGCTTAAACTTTGAACCAATATGCTCTGAAACAAGCAAGCGAATTCCATCGGTTTGTCCACCGATAACAGCTCCTTGAGTCACACGACACAAAATTAAGCCAACCAAAGACCACAGCCCCCAAACATGGTAGGAAGGAATCAATCCAATTCCTAAAGTTGATAACATCAATCCCCATACACCTATTCGAACGACATATGCGCGGCCCTTATGATCGCTTATATGAGAAAAAACAAAACTTCCTAAAGGCTTGGCCAAAGAACCCATAGCAAAAATCGCAAAGGTATTAATTAAACCGTTTTGCAAGCTATGCGCTGGAAAAAAATGAGCTGTTATTTCAGTTGCGAGAAAACCATACAATGCATAATCAAAGTATTCAACGATAACGCCAAATAATGAAAACCCCACACTGTATCGATGCATTTTATTTATACGTCTGATTACAATTCGATTGCAACACTGGTAGACTCACCGCCACCAATACACACACTGGCAATCCCACGCTTCAAAGAACGCTGCTCTAAAGCATTCAGAAGGGTCACAATAACCCTTGCTGATGAAGCTGCTAATGGATGCCCTATCGCACATGCCCCGCCATTCACATTGAGAATACGATGATCGATTCCTAATTCCTGTGCTGCAATTAACGGCACGCTTGCAAATGCTTCATTTATTTCAAACAAATCAACATCACTTACTGTCCAAGAAAGTGAGTGCATCAGTTTTGCAATAGATTGCACAGGTGCAGCTGTAAAATCAGCAGGTGCACCTGCCGATTGGCTAGCCCCTTTGATACGCGCACGGATCGGTAAATTATGTTGTTTAGCATACTCCTCAGATGTTACCAGTAACATGGCAGCGCCATCGGCCAAAGAGCTTGCATTTCCAGCTGTTACTGTTCCTTCTTCCATAAAAGCTGGCTTCAGGGTTGGGATTTTTTCAGGCCGAGCAAAATCTAATTCTTCGTCATAATCCAATTCAATTTCCTGAGTCGGCGTTTTTAAAAGCAACGGAACGATTTCTCTTTGCAGTCTGTTTTCAGCTCTGGCTTTCTGAGCACGCTCCAGAGATCTCAGCGCATATTCATCTTTCTGTGCGCGCGTAATATTATATTTTTTTGCTGTTAGATCTGCATGTGCGCCCATAAGACTTTTGGGTTTGGTTGAGGCATCCAATAAACCATCTTGCAAAATGTGATCAACAACAGGCGACACCAAATCTTTAGGCAACTCACCAAATTTCAAACCCTCTCGCGCTTTTGTCATTAAAAAAGGAGCATTGGACATACTTTCCATTCCACCAGCGAAATAGCAATTCCCTTGCCCCAAACGAATTTGATCATAAGCCATCATGACAGACTTCATACCCGAACCACAGACCTTGTTCACAGTCGTGGCTGGGCATGATTCAGACAGACCCATTTTTATCGCAATTTGCCGTGCTGGTGCCTGGCCTTGATTGGCAGAAAGAACCGTGCCCATAATCACTTCATCAACGTCTTGTTTATTAAAATCAAGCATTGATAAGATAGCTCGACCAACAGAAGTTCCCAGCTCAACAGCAGACATGCGGCCCAAAGCACCCTTGAATCTACCGATAGGTGTTCTTAAAGCTTCAACAATCACACACGCTTGCATATCAACCTCAGAGCATCGCCGTTGCTAGGGCCAACACAGACAAAAACCCAATAACATCTGTTAACGCCGATAGAAGCGGTCCTGTGTTAATAGCCGGATCTAAACCTAAGCGATCCACAACAATTGGCAAAACAACCCCAGAAAAAGCCGCCCACAACATTGTAAACGTTAAGGAAACAATCAAAACCAATCCCATGAACAAGTCATCGTACCACACAACAATGAAAGCCATCAGAATAAGAGAGAAAACGATTCCGTTAATTGAGCTAATTAATAATTCACGTGTAACGGTTTTAAATGTATTAGCCGGACTTAACATCTTTGTTGCCAGGGCCCGCACTGTTAAAGCAATAATTTGCGTACCAGATGCCCCGCTCATACCACTGACAATGGGCAGCAAGGCAGCCAGACCTGCCTTTGCTTTAATCACCCCTTCAAAGTGAGACAAAACAAAAATCACCAAAAACGAGTTAATAAACGTTACCATCAATCCAGCCATCCGATGGTAAGACATCAACAGAACAGGCGCGCTCAAGTCGGAATTATTAATACCCGTAATCTGGGTAATTTCTTTTTGCGCTTCTTCATCAATCACATCGACAACGTCATCTGATGTAATCATCCCAATAATGCGATTTGCTTCATCAACCACAGGCGCTGAGACCAAGTCATAATGACGAAAGGCATAAGCTACCTCTTCCTGATTTTCCGAGGCTGGAATCGCCCGAACATCATCGTTCATGATATCAGCAAGTTTTTTCTGTCCCCCGTGGCGAATCAGTTGGTTAACAGAAACCCGACCAATAGGCTGATGCCTTGGATTCACAACATAAATTTCATAAAAGTTTTCTGGTACATTTTCAGATTCCTGAACAAAGCGAATCAAAGCTTCAATGGTCCAAAAAGAAGGCGCGATCACCACTTCCTGCTGCATAATCCGCGCTGCAGAATCTTCTGGATATGTTAGAATTTTTTCAAAATTTGCCCGGTTTTCAGCAGGAATCGTTTTAAGGAGCCGCCGTTGCTGTTGTTCGTCTAACTCTTCAAAAATATAAAAGGCATCATCACTGTCAAGCTCTGGAAGCAAGCTTGCCAAGCGCTTAATGCTGATATGCGCCACAAGTGATTTAAATGTACTTGGCGATAAATTAGCAAGCAATTCGGGATCAAATGTTTTTTCGATATACCCAAACAACTTGATACGGTTTTCGTTGGAGAGTCGGTCAAACAATAAACCCAAGTCAGCAGGCACAAGCATGCTGGTAAGCTGAGAAATATGCTCAGCATCTTGATCAGCTAAGGCTTCGCGAATATCCGCAAGAAAGTCGTCCGATATGACGCCCTGCTTTTCATCTTCAATGAGCTTTTCAGTCATATCATATCTCATTTAATTTTAATCATCTTTACCACACCCTTTGTTTTTTGCCAACTCAACACACCAAAGGTATAAAAACCAAATATTCTATTGACAAATATAAAGCAGAATTGATAACTAGCATCAGATATTTTAAAAAGGTTTTTAAATGGCAGTAAAGATTAGACTTGCACGTGGTGGTTCTAAGAAAAAGCCCTTCTATCGTATTGTTGCGGCAGACGTTCGCGCACCACGTGACGGTAAATTCCTTGAAAAGCTTGGTACATTCAACCCACTTATTGAGGAAAATCGCATCAACCTTAATCAAGAACGTGTGCAATATTGGCTAAGCACAGGTGCTGAAGCAACTGATCGCGTTCACAAGATTCTTGCTGAATTAAAAATTCTTGAGCCTAAAAAACGCACAGAACAAACAAAACAGCATCTGCCAAAGAAAAAAGCGCAAGAGCGTATGGCTGAAAAGGCCGCTGCTGAAGCTGAAGCAAAGGCTGCAGCTGAGGAAGCTAAAAAAGCTGCCGAAGCCGAAGCTGAAGCACCTACCGCTGATGAATTTTCTACTGAAGACAAACCAGCTGCTGAATAAATACCTACCCTGTTAACTTTTGGGGTATGATTTGATGGAAAAAAATTTGTATCATGCCCAAAAGTAACGAGATGGCCCTCACTAAAGTTGCTGAAGTTTCAAAACCCCACGGTATAAATGGCCTTGTTAATTTAAAACTAAACGCTTCTCTCGATTTCTTTTTAAGATTAGATCAGTTTCAGCTTGAAGGTGGCCAGCCTATTGACATTACTTACAAATTCTCAAAAAAAAATACCCATATTTTTCAAGTCTCAGCTTTCAAAAATCGCACAGATGTTGAAAGTCAAATCAAAAAGAGTATTCTTGCCCCATGTAATCCGCGTGATGAATGTGATGGTGATGAATTTCTTTATTCTGATTTAATTGGCAGCCAAGTATTTCTTGATAATAAAGCCATCGGTTCTGTCCAAAGCCTATACAATGCAGGTGCGCATGACATAGTGGTTATCAAAAAAGAAACTGCTTCCTCATTCGATGTTCCGTTCATTTCAACGCATTTTCCAGAAATTGATATCAACAAAAAGAAAGTTGTGATCAGTAATGAGGCTTATACTCTTTTTTCAACTTTGAACGACGAATGACCAATTCTCCTCTTTTAAGCATTCAAGTTATTACCCTTTTCCCAGAAATGTTTCCAGGAACCCTGGAACATTCAATTGCTGGTAAAGCGCTAAACAAAAATCTCTGGCAGTTAAAGACTTTCAATCCACGCGATGATGCGACAGATAAACATCAAACCACCGACGACATTATTTACGGTGGCGGATCTGGCATGCTTCTCAAACCAGATGTTTTAGGTAAAACCATTCAGCGCGCGCAACAGCATCAAAAAGGGCACTTGATTTATTTATCCCCGCGTGGTAAACGCCTTACTCAAGACAAGGTTAAATCTTTATCTTCCCAATCTGCACTTACATTGTTGTGTGGACGTTATGAAGGGATTGATCAAAGAGTAATTGATTATCACGGTGTTGAAGAACTCAGTATTGGTGATTATATCTTGTCTGGTGGTGAAGTTGCCGCACAAGTTCTTATTGATGCGTGCGTAAGGCTTCTTCCTGGTGTGATGGGTGATGAAAACTCTGCCCATGAGGAAAGTTTTAGCAATGATTTGCTGGAATATCCTCAATACACAAGGCCCGAGGTTTGGAACGGGTTAAATGTTCCGCCTGTCTTGTTGAGTGGTCATCACGAAAAAATTAAACAGTGGCGTCATCAACAATCTGTTGATATAACCCGTCATAGAAGACCCGACTTGTATAACAAGTTTGTAAATAAAGAATAGGTGCAAAATGAACATTCTAGAAAAATTTGAAGCTCAGCAAATCAAGGACCTGACTGCAGATAAATCAATTCCCTCTTTTGCACCTGGTGATACTATCAAAGTTTGGGTTAAGATTAAGGAAGGAACCACTGAGCGTGAACAGGCATTTGAAGGTGTTTGTATTGCTCGTAAGTCTCGTGGTATTCGCTCAGCTTTCACTGTCCGCAAAATTTCCTATGGTGAAGGTGTTGAAAGAACATTCCAGCTTTACTCTCCACTTATTCGCATTGAATTGGTTCGTGAAGGGTCTGTCCGTCGTGCTAAATTGTATTACCTCCGCGCGCTTACTGGTAAAAAAGCTAGAATCCCTGCTAAGAAACGTGGCTTGGCAAAAAACAAGCTTGCTAACCAGTCTGCAAAGTAATACCTGAATATGCTCTTTGGGCGGCGTCTTGGACGCCCTTTGTCTTCAGCAAAGAAAGATCTCTTAAATGAAGGTGATACAAAGTATTTAATTCAGACATCTTCTGACGGCGATAGCAAACTAAATCCGTCAACTTTCTTTCATTTTACCCCAAAATCCCTAAACGTCGAAATTGGTTTTGGTGCTGGTGAACACTTATCTCACCAGTGTGCCCTTAATCCCAACGAAGGATTTATTGGCTGCGAGCCTTTTATTAACGGTGCCTGTGCCTTTTATCAAAAAGCATTAAATTCAAATTTAAACAATGTTCGTATTTATCGCGATGATGCGTTGCAGCTATTATCTGTTTTCACCCCTAAATCACTAGATAAAATTTATGTATTGTTTCCGGATCCTTGGCCAAAAAAGAAACATCACAAAAGACGCCTATTGCAAGAATCAACACTAAACCTTTTTCATGATCTTTTAAAAGACACAGGTCAGCTTTTGATCGCAACAGACCATGTTGACTATGCCGAATGGATCACTAAGAAAATAAAAAAAACACCCTACTTTATCTGGCAAAATCAAGAAGATCCTGAAAAACTTTTCCCAAATTGGACAGAAACACGCTACCAAAGAAAAGCGCTAATCCAAAATCGCAAGGCTGTTTTTTTTCATTTAATAAAAAATCAGCTCTTTAAAGAGTAAAAAACCGAAAAAGAGCTTGCAATTTCGGCGTATATCTTCTATTCATCTTGAGAAATAGTTCAAACTTAAGGAAAGTCAATGGCAGTCCCTAAAAGAAAAACGTCAAAGTCAAAAAGAAACATGCGTCGCTCTCATCACGCTCTAAAGCCTGTAATGGGACATGAGTGCCCAAACTGTGGGGAAATTTACCGTCCACACCACGTATGCATGTCTTGTGGTTTTTACAACAAAAAACAAGTGATTGACCTTGCGCCAGAAGTAGACGAATCTGAAGAATAGCTTCCTTCATACAGCACAGTGAAAAGCGTTAAATTAGCAATTGATATAATGGGGACCGATAAAGGCCCCCTTTCTATTGTTGAAGCCGTTCATTTAGCGCATCAAAAACATTCAGACATTGAATTCCACTTATTCGGACCAAAAGATTTAATAGAAAGAGCTCTTAAAACTTACCCTGTTAGCTTTGCTAGAACCTGCCAAATTCACGACACACCAGAATTCATTACCAACGAAGAAATAGTCAGCAAAGCAATTCGTCGTAAAAACACTTCCATGCGCCTTGCCCTTCAAGCTGTGGCAGATGGTCACGTAGATGGTATCGTTTCTGGTGGTAACACCGGTGCTTACATGGCTCTTGCAACGATCCTTCTTAAAACTATACCAGGCGTTACACGCCCTGCAATTGCTACAACATTCCCAACCGCTATCGGCAAATGTATTTTGTTGGATATGGGCGCCAATATAGAATGCTCTCCAAAGCAGTTGGTTGAATTTGCGATCATGGGCAAAACTTTCTCCAGTGATTTACTTAATATTGAAAGCCCGTCAATTGGTCTTCTCAACATTGGTCACGAAGAATTGAAAGGTAAGCCCGAGCTACATGAGGCACATCAAAAACTCAAAAATTTGCCCAAGGTTATAAATTATACCGGCTTTGTTGAAGGCAATGATATCCCCCTTGGCAAAGCAGATGTAGTTGTCACTGATGGGTTTACAGGAAACGTTACCATCAAAACAGCTGAAGGCATCGGCACAGTTATTGCTCAAGTTTTTAAAAAGAAAATCCAGAGCAACCCTTTATACAAACTGTTCAAGTTTTTCTCGAAAGGTAAAAGCAGCGGCTTAGGGGATCATTTCAATCCAGTTAAATATAATGGTGCCATGTTCCTTGGTCTTAAAAGCCTGGCTATCAAAAGTCATGGCGGTGCCAGCGCACATGGATTTGCCAATGCCATTGAAGTTGCCTACAAACTAAATCAATACGATTTTAGCCAGCAAATTGAACGAGATTTGATTGCATCTAAAGAGCAACTGTCTTAAAGTTCAAGAAATTTAAGAACAGACGCATGAATAAAGACTCGATCATAATTAAAAGCACTGGCTCATACCTTCCCACCAAGGTTTTAACAAACGATGATTTAGCCTCTTTTCTAGATACATCAGACGAATGGATTACCCAGCGCACAGGCATAAAACAACGGCATATTGCCGCCAGCTCTGAAATGGTCTCTGATTTGGCAGCAGAAGCCTGCGTAAAAGCTATCTTCAAGGCGGAAATTTCTCCATCAGAAGTTGATCTGATTATTTGCGCCACCTCAACACCTGATCTTACTTTCCCCTCAACCGCCGCTATCATTCAAAAGAAATTAGAGATCAAAAATTGTGTTGCCTTTGATATTGGCCAGGCAGCCTGCAATGGCTTTATCACAGCTTTAACTGTGGGCCAATCCATGATGAAGGCAAACCCTAATTTCAAAAAAGCGCTGATCATTGGCGCAGAGGTCTTTAGCCGCTTACTGGACTGGGAAGATCGATCAACAGCTATCCTTTTTGGCGATGGCGCTGGCTGCGTGCTCCTTGAACGCTCAGAAGAAGCAAATACAGGCATTCTTGATTGTCAGCTTTATAACGACGGTTCTCTAGATCACATCCTCTATGCCGATGGCGGTGTAGGTCAAACAGGTGACAGTGGTAAAGTTGTCATGAATGGTAAAACTGTTTTTAAAGAAGCAGTTCAAAAACTTGCTCAAGCTGCGGAAGATATGCTTAAGAAAAACAGTGTTGCCGCAACAGATTTAAACTGGTTTGTTCCTCATCAAGCTAATTCACGCATCATCAAAGCAACAGCTGATCACATTGGGTTGCCTGAAGATCGGATTATCAGCACCGTTGATCAACATGCCAACACATCTGCAGCCTCAATCCCTCTTGCCTTAGACTGGGCTCAGGATAATACACCTTTCAAAGCCGGTGATCTTATTCTTCTTGATGCTTTGGGTGCTGGGCTCTCTTGGGGTGCTTGTTTAATCAAATGGATCTAGCCTCTAACTCCGCATCAAAATTTAATCTAAGCCTGATGTTCTTGACTATTGCAACCATCGGCGCTGTTGTTTTTTTTGCGTACAATCCTGATTTTGATTTATGGCTGTCCACAAAACTTTATCATTTCTACTATCGTCAGGGCTCTTGGTATGGACAATTCTTATATGTGCTTCGTCGTCTAAATTTCTGGCTTCTTTATCTATCTCTTGCCTTTATTTTGTATAAAACGATTAAGTTGATATGCTTAAAATCCTGGCAAAAACTTAAACCATATCTATTTATTCTTTTATCCTACTTCATGGCTGGTGTTGTTGTATCCGATTGGCTTATTAAACCTTTTTTTAAAAGGGCTCGGCCTGGCCAAGTTATTCAATTGGGCAAAACCTATACAGCTCCTTTTGAAATAGGCACAGAGTGTCAAAAGAACTGTTCATTTATCTCTGGTGAAGTTGCTGCTGCAACCGCATTTTTGTCTCTTCTAGTCCTGCTCCCGAGCCAATACCGACGCCCTGCTGCCCTAATCATGCTATTTTGGATCATACTCATTTCAGCTGTCCGCATGGCCCAAATTGGCCACTATTTATCTGATACCCTTTTCGCTGCTCTGCTTGTGGGGATTGCGATGCTTGCTTTAAAAATAATTTTCAACATCCCTCACAAAAAATAAACCACGCCAAAAACCAGAGATAGGATAAAGATCATGGGGGCTGGCTTGGGTTTTTGAATTCCCAACATATGCCAAATAATCCCCAAAACACCTGTCAAAACTAAATAGTGTGGCCATTTTTCCAAAGGGAGGGATGCTAATATTACTGCCAAAAGCCAAACATCCCCTACCCCACATACTTTTTTATTTAAAAGCCGTTGAGCAATCAAAGCAGTACCCAGTGTCAAACCGCCCACTGATATCAAATAAATCAACCAATCAACAACGCCTTGTGCTTGGAGCGCAAACCATATTGTTACAAACAACAGGTCTACAGTGTAAACCTGTCGGGTTTTTATATCCTGAACAGACATCAGCGCCATAAGAGCAAGAGAAACAGCAAGAACCCATGAATCAAACCAAGTAGGCATCAGGCAGCAAGGCCAAGCTCAATCATTTTTTCTTTAGCAAGCAGTAAGTCCAGCCAAACATCACGCTTACGATAAGGGGATCGCAAGAGAAAAGCCGGATGATAGGTCGCCAGCAAAGGCACAGATTGGTTTGCAATAGAGTACGTATGTAATGTGCCCCGTAATTTTGAAATTGCCTCTTTACTCTTTAACAAAGACTTTACCGATACACCGCCAACACAAATAAGCAGCTCTGGCTTAATCAATTCAATATGCTTCTGAATAAGCGGTAAGCAAATATCTATTTCCTCTTGGGTTGGAGGGCGATTACCAGGCGGACGCCATGGAATAATATTACTGATGTAAATATTTTTCTCACGGCTTAGACCTATTGATAGCAATGCCTTATCTAAAAGCTGGCCACTCATACCAACAAACGGTTTCCCTAAGCGGTCCTCATCAGCGCCTGGCGCCTCTCCCACAATCATAACTTTTGCTTTTGAGTTTCCATCCGAAAAAACCATATTGGTGGCTGTGTGTTTCAAACCACAATGATCAAAGGCTTGCATATAATTTCGCAAATCTTCAAGTGTTTGTATTTTTTCTAACGCTTGTAAGTCTATGCTTGCTTTTGGCATGGCGACTTTTTTAATGGGCACAGCCATATCTTGCGTTATCTTTGCGCCGCTTTTATCAACTTTCTTTTCAAAACGCGATTGCGGCGTATCAAGAATAACTTCATCAACACCAACCTCGGCAAGCCATTCAAACGTCTCTTTGATTGCATTTTTTGGTAAAATCTTTGACATAGGGTGGGGGCGATTGCCTTTGATTATTAACTGCTGTATATTGCCATTATGTCTTTCAAAGCGTCAATTCCTTTCTTATTTATCATTCTGGCTTTTGGCGCTTTTGCCAAACCCTCACTCAGCCATAAAATGGATCATGCGCGGCAAGCAACCGTCAGCATTTTTGTCCAAAGCAATGCTACTTCTAGCCCTGACAAAATGACTTTTGGCACAGGGTTTCTTATATCAGCTGAAGGCCATATTGTGACCAGTGCTCACAACGTTAAGGGCAACAACACAGTTACTATTCAGCTCTTAGATCAACCTGAACAACCCGCAAAAATTATTGGCGTTGATCCCCTTACAGACATTGCTGTCCTCAAAATAACAACGCCTAAACCACTTCCATATCTGGAATGGAACACAAACCCTGTTTATCTGGGTCAGAAGATTTTCATTATTGGCACGCCCTTTGGTTTATCTGGAACTGTTTCTGCTGGAATTGTCTCAACGCCACATCGTGCCCTTACCAATAGTGATATTGGCCTTAATCCAGCCAACCAAGTATCCGGATTCATCCAAACCGATGCAGCCATGAGTTTAGGACATTCTGGCGGCCCTATGTTAAATGAAAAAGGGGAAGTCATTGGTATCAATACAGCTATCGTCTCGCCTACTGAAGGAAGTGCTGGTCTGGGCTTTGCAACACCTGCCCGGCTCGCAGAGTTTATTGCTCGTGAACTTATCAAATATGGTCGCATTCAACGTTTAGCACTTGGAATCGAACTACAAAACCTTACGCCAGCACTAGCTGATTACCTTAATGTTGCAAACGGCCAAGGTGCAATCATCGCTGGCATAGATGAACAAGGCAGTGGTTATAAGCATGGCCTCAGAGTTGGGGATGTCGTATTAGCTATCAATCATGAACCCGTCAGCTCAGCCGATAGTATGCCCGAACTCCTAACCCTTAACGCACTGGGTTCTGAAATCATTCTTGATATTCAGCGGGATAAACAAACCCAAACTCTTTCAATCCCCATTACGCCAGCCCTCCTAAGAAAAACACGTAAACCTCAAGCACAAGCTTCATACGATCAACAACTATTATCGCTACAAGTCAAAGATATTACAGATTTGGATCGGGTTAAAAACGACCTTCCTAAAAGTATGTCCGGGTGCCTGGTTACAAATGTTCCTACTCATCTTGAAAAAGAAATCTTTGTGGGCTCAATCTTAAGTAAAGTTAATGAAACCCCTATCACAAACGCCGAACAAGCCATTGGCCTTTTGCAACAAGCTAGATCATCTTCAAAACCATCCCTCCTTCACCTCTGGTTTGAAGGTAAGCATTACGTGGCTCTTTATTCTTAAAGAACGGAGCACAATCACTCCATCGATAACCCATAAACTATACCACACACAAAACCCCGCCGAAGCGGGGTTTCGAGAAAAAGGTACTTGTATAAACTCTAACGTTTAGAGAACTGGAAGCTACGACGTGCTTTCCGACGACCATATTTCTTACGTTCAACGGTCCGGCTGTCACGAGTAATGAATCCACCACGACGAAGGGATGTATGAAGCTCGGGTTCAAAGGCAGAAAGGGCTTTGGCAATTCCGTGACGCACTGCACCAGCTTGACCTGACAGTCCACCACCGTGCACTGTACACATAACATCATACTGGCCAAGGCGTTTTGTTGCTTCAAAAGGCTGAACCAAGATCATACGCAATGTTGGACGGCCAAAATAAACAGTCCAGTCGCGCTTGTTAACTGTTACATTTCCAGATCCTGGCTTAATCCACACACGCGCAACAGCATCTTTTCTTTTTCCTGTGGCGTACGCACGGCCATGCTGATCAATTTTTTTAACTTTGTCAGTTTTTTGAGCTTGTGGGGCTTTTTCGTTCAAAGTGTCTTTTAATGTTTCAAGGGTTGACATAAAAAATGGTCCTTCTGATTCAATTATCTTTTTTGGTTTTTTGCGTTGTGCTTAGCAAACTCAACAACTTCTGGCTTTTGGGCTTGATGCGGGTGATCAGGTCCAGCGTAAACATGCAAGTTTTTTAATTGCGCGCGCCCTAAAGGCCCTTTTGGCAACATTCTTTGAACCGCTTTTTGCACAACGCGTTCAGGGAAACGTCCGTCTTTAATTTGCGCCAATGTCCGGCTTTTGATCCCACCAGGGTATCCAGTGTGCCAGTAGAAAACTTTATCAGTCCATTTGTTGCCTGTCATATGTACTTTATCAGCATTGATAACAATCACATTATCTCCACAATCTAAGTGTGGCGTGAAGTTTGCTTTGTTTTTGCCGCGCAATACGTTGGCGATATAGCTTGCAACACGGCCTAAAATCAGGTCCGTTGCATCAATAACAATCCATTTTTTGTCAATTTCAGACTGCTTTAAACTAAATGTTTTCATGGGTCATATCCATATTGATTATGATGCTTGTTTAGCAAAGGAATATGTGGCCGTCAACTGTTATTCAGCATAGCTTACACAATGCGGTATCATTATACCTTATTGCCTAAAGCAAGGCTAACTTGACCTTGCATCCATTTATCAAATTCTCCGTCTACACTCTTAACATCAACAACCAATATACATGGACAGTCATAGAGATGATGCTCTTTTATTTGTTGTTTCACCTTCTCCCATAGCGCATCAGTTGTTTTGAACCATACGGCAACTTCCTCATCTTCACAAATCTTTCCTTGCCATTCATAAACACTTGTGTGTGGCTGATTAATATTAGCGCAGGCAACCATTCTATCCTTAAGCAGATGTTTAGCCATTTGCAAAGCTTCTTGATGCGTTTTAAATGTGCTGTAAATCAATTTCATCGGCTCTCTCCTTACTTTAAAAAAGATATCCACTGGATCTGTGGATAACCTTATGGATAATTACATATCATATCTCATATATACCTCGAATTATTGACTTTTATCCAATTTGCTTAATTGATAGGCATTTCTGCAACCCTTTGAAAATACTGGAAAATTGAAATAATTATTTATCTTCAAACAAGATGATAAGTCTTTTAGTTGAATTAACTCAAAGTTAAAGTTCCTGTGCATTAAAATGATGAATTTTTCTTTAGATAGCACAAAAATAAGTACAAAAAAGTGTTTTTTATTAAATTTAAATAAAAAATATTAAAAATAATTAGGATATATATAATATTTAAATCTATATCTATTCAATTACTTCAGCACCTACAACCCCATCATGGAATTGAAGAGACAGCTTCCCAGCCCCTTGGGCTTTCACCTTGGAATCAATAATACCTGTTTTATCACTACTCACAATCGCATACCCACGTTTCAATGTATTTTGTGGTGCCAATGATGACAAAACTTGCGCTATACTCTGTAAGCGCTCTGCTCTCGGTTTAACAATTGTTTGCTGCATCACACTGCGCAAACGATGCTCAAGGTTCTGAAGCCGATTATAACCATCCTGCATCAATAATTTGGGGGGTCTCAAAGCCCCCGTATAATTTGCAACTTGCCAACTCAGTCGATCCAACTGATGTCTTAGCAAAGTTCGTTGACGCTCTACTAAATCATCCAAACGCAGCATCCATTGCTCCAAAGCCTGCTGGGGATGAATCAACCGCTGCCCAAGGTTTTTTAACATCAAGTGTGCGCGTTCTAATATTCCAGCTAACATATGCACCAATCGCTGGGATAAATTTTCTATGGTTTTCACAAGCTCTGCCCGCGCTGGCAAAGCAATCTCAGCTGCAGCGGTTGGGGTTGGCGCACGTCGATCAGAAACATAGTCAACCAATGTCGTATCCGTTTCATGGCCCACGGCTGTAATGATTGGCAACGAGAATGCAGCAATCTGCCGCGCAAGCCCTTCATCATTGAATCCCCACAAGTCCTCCAGGCTTCCGCCGCCGCGCGCTAGAATAACCAAGTCTGGCTGCCGTTGCAGAGGCAGTGCTTCAAGCGCACTTAAAGCTGCACTGATAGATGCAACCGATCCCTCCCCCTGCACAGCCACCGGGCATAATAGTATGTGACACGGAAACCGCTCTTCAACGCGATGCAAAATGTCTTGAATGACTGCTCCCGTCTCTGATGTGATCACCGCAATTGTCCGTGGCAAAAATGGCAGCGCCTTTTTACGTTCAGCTTCAAACAACCCCTCAGCACGTAACTTTTCTTTACGCTCCTCAAACAACTTAAGCAGCGCTCCAATGCCCGCTGGTTCAAAGCTATTAATGATTAACTGATACTTTGATCGGGCTGGATACGTTGTTACATGGCCGATACACCGAATCTCCATCCCTTCCTCTGGTCGATGGCTCAACCGAGTTGCCGTTCCACGCCATATAATTGCATCGATAACCGACTTCTCGTCCTTAAGCGTTAAGTAAATATGTCCAGAACTATGAACTTTTAAAGATGATATTTCTCCTTGAATGCGCACATTAGAGAAAGAATCAGACATTGCTTTTTGAATGGCAATCGAGAGAGAACTAACCGTTTGGTAAGAATGATGGGACATAACCATAATTTATCAATCTTCAAAACCAATATCCATTAAACAAACACTTTAACATAAGAAAAATTTTTTCCAAATATTGAAACAATAAAAACCCTCAATAAAAAACAATTAAATGTAAAAATGAGTAATTTTTATTTTTTGTTTTACTTGCGTATACAGGTTGTGTATGAAATGAAAAATATTTTTACTCATTGTTAATATGAAATTTATTTTTTTTACTTTAATTTTTTTTATTTCTTTTCATTTATTACTTGCAAATGGCTCTGATAAAAACACTGAAGCGGATGACTCTCCAAGAGTAAATCCAAGGGCTCGCTATGTTTTTTCACCTTTAAACCCAAATCACGACAATCAAATAAACGCTCGTCGCAACAGATTAGTTTATCAACAACGGCCACCTATATATGAAGGGTCAAAATACCAAGCAGTCGCTCCTGAGAAAAAGAAAAAAACTTTACGCGAACAAGCTCTTGAATTACGCAAACTCTATCTAAAAAACCCAACACCAGACAAAAGAAATGACAGTGGGTTGCTAGACGTTTCAGCTTCAGGTAACTTCAAAGTTTTAAGCCCAAAACCAGGCCAATCTTTTACTCTTAGAGAAGCGCTTACTGAAGCACACAGAGATCACAAGCCTGCCTCACCCCCACAAGTTTTTGACCAATCTTATCAACCCAAACACACTCCCAGAACCAGAGGAAAATTGTTTCGCACCAGATCCTTCCACGAGCGTGAAGGCGCCACCATTCCCCTCGCAAATTTCCCAACCAGTGTGGCAAAAGTTCTATCTCACGAAGAAGGATTACTCGCAGCACTTAAAGAAGCCATTACCAGAGAAAAAGAAAATTTTATAGCTAACCCCTCTCCAAGTCGCCTAACCCGTAAAAAAGTCAGTGAGATGGTGCTGGAAAAATTAAAAGTATCAAAAAAATCAGGATTTTCAAGAGTCGTTATGCAACGAGACCGTCGCTTGATAAACTGCAGCAAGTCTCTGAAAAAATTTGTCATTCAAAACGACGCCCTAATTGATCCTAATTTTGTTGACGATAAAGGCAGAACCAATGTTGAGCGTATGCATAAAGGTTTGGCCCCTATTGGTCCAGATGGTCAATCATTGCAAATCCATCACCTAACACAACACGATGTAGATGCACATGTCGAACTTAGCAATTATGCTCATTGCAAAGCCGGTCGCCTTCAACTTCACCCAAAAGCTGGCCTAGGCGAGCTTGGCAAATCAGAAGTTGATAGAAAGGCCTTTAATACCTTCCGCGCTGATCACTGGAAAGCCCGCGCTGCTATGTATGAGTGGGATGAGTGGGAAGAAGGGTTTATTATGAAAAAAGATCGCCCAAGCTACTGGACGCGTAGCAAAGCCAAACGTAAAAAAGCTATGAAGCGCTCTCACACCTCTTAAGAAGAACCTAGTTTCCTTATTATTCCTAAGTTGCTATTTACAAAAAGCCCTGCTAGTATTCAGCGCATCATTTCTTAGTAAAGGGATGAAATATATTTGAAAGGAAATACTTAATTAACAATGACAACCAATCAACCAATACAACAAGACGAAAATTTTGCCCAACTCCTAGAGGAGTCTTTCCAAGGTACAGAATCCTTAGAAGGTAAAGTGGTAGAAGGGACCATCATCGCGGAAGATAATGACGCATTCATCATCGATGTTGGTCTTAAATCAGAAGGCCGTGTAGAGAAAAAAGAACTCGGTAGCGCTGCAAAGAACTATGCAGTTGGATCAAAAATTAATATCTTTGTCGACCGTCTTGAAGACCGTCACGGAGAAATTGTCCTCAGCTTCGAAAAAGCCCGCCGTGAAGAGGTGTGGAAAGAACTCGAAGTTGCTTTTGATAAATCAGAAAAAGTTCTCGGTGTGATGACCAGCCGCGTTAAAGGTGGTTTTACAGTTGATCTTTCTGGCGCCATCGCTTTCTTGCCAGGTAGCCAAGTAGACATCCGTCAAATCAAAGACACCAGTGCCCTTATGGACATTGAACAACCTTTCATGATTCTTAAGATGGATCGCTTGCGGGGCAACATTGTTGTATCACGCCGCGCTGTTCTTGAGGAAACCCGAGCAGAAGCGCGCTCTGAAATCCTTGAAAAAATGCATGAAGGTCTTGAACTGGATGGTGTTGTTAAAAACGTAACCGATTACGGTGCCTTTGTGGACCTTGGCGGTGTAGATGGTTTGCTTCACTTAACCGACATTTCATGGCAGCGTATCAACCACCCATCAGATGTGTTGGAAGTTGGCCAAAAAATCCGCGTTAAAATCACTAAGTTTAACGAAGAAAACAAACGTATTTCTTTGGGTATGAAACAGCTTGAAGCAGATCCATGGATCGGCATTGAAGACAAGTTCAAGTTGGAAGATACAGTTAAAGGGAAAGTTACCAACATCACCGATTACAGAGTGTTCGTTGAACTAGAGCATGGCATCGAAGGTTTGGTTCATGCCTCTGAAATTTCCTGGAGCAAGAAAAGCACGAATCCACAAGAAGTCATGCAAACCGGCCAAGAGGTTGAAGTTAAGATTATTGAGATGAATCTTGAAAAACGTCGGATTGGTCTAAGCTTGCGTCAGTGTCTTGAAAATCCATGGCACAAATTTGCCAATGATCACAAAGCTGGCGATACGATCACAGGTACAATTCAGAACATCACAGACTTTGGGTTGTTTGTAAATGTTGCTCCAGACATTGATGGTTTAGTGCACATGAACGACATCAGTTGGGATGAATCAGGGGAGCAAGCCCTCAAGAACTACAAGATCGGCCAAGAAGTCACCACCAAGATCCTAGACATTCACCCTGTTGAAGAGAAGGTTGTTCTTGGTATTAAGCAACTTTCTGGAGATCCATTTGCCGAGCAAATGGGCGGCGTCAAAAGTGGTGATGTTGTGACGTGTACAATTAAAAAAGTTCAAGCTGCCGGTCTAGATGTTGTTATCGGTGACCAAGAAGTCCCAGGATTCATCAAAAAAGTTGATCTGGCCCGTGACCGCGGCGAACAGCGCGCTGACCGTTTCGCCGTTGATGAGCGTGTTGATGCCCTCGTCACCAGCATTGATCACAAGAACCGTCGCTTCACACTGTCTATCAAAGCCCGCGAAGTGAAAGAAGAGAAAGAAGCCATGGCTGAATTTGGCTCTTCTGACAGTGGTGCAAGCCTTGGAGATATTCTTGGGTCATCTTTGGATCTCGACAAAGTTAAAGAAGGTAGCACGAAAAAAGATTAATTCTTTTTTAAATGAAGCTATTAAAAGCCCTGCCAGAAATTGGTGGGGCTTTTTTATAATAAGCGGGCTGAACCAAAACCAGTCATTGCGAGGCGGCCAGCGGCCGACGTGGCAATCTCTCTTGCCATACAAAAAACACGTCATCATGAGGAGGCGTTTACGCCGACGCGAGAATCTCATTCCAATTCACCCGTCATTCTGAGCGGATTTTTAATCCGCGTAAGAATCTAATCCCACACATCTGTCATCATGAGAAACTTCTGTAAAGTGACTGATCCCCCTCAAATTCACACCTACCCGAGCCTTCTTCTCTTTACTTTTTCTTGACAGCTTCTCTTATCTGCGCAATTCTATTGTTATTAACAGCGGAGTAAATAATGCGTTTAACAGTTTCAGTCCTTTGCCTGGGTCTTTCTTTTGGTCTTTCAGCAACAAAAATCAATGTGTCACATGATGTTAAAGTGCTAACCTCGGGTACACCCTTTCCTTCTGGGAATAAAACATATGCTGTTTTAAATTATGAAAAAGTTAAAAAATGTTTTGATAAAAATGTAACCGGATTAAGAAAAGTTATAGAAGAATCTATTAATAAAATTGGTGGGAAGAGCGCTTATGCGATCAAATGGGCTACAGGACTTGGTCAAAACTATGAAAACCTCTCAAAAATGGGCCTTCAAACTGCTTTTGATTACGAAAAATATTTAAACATTTCTTTCCAACAGGGTAGCGAATTTTCTGAGGATCCTAAAGACCTTGTTGCAAGAACCGACTCTGGTAAAATGCCGCGTGTTAAAGTTAATAAGGATGCATTTTATGTAACCTATACTGGGGTAAATCTCTCTATACCACTTATTGGGGGTTACACTTTTTCTTCTTCCCCTAAAGTCCTCAATTGCCCAATCGAAATAGTAGAAACAGCAGTAGTTTGCCGAGCCAAACAGTAAACAAAGGATCAATTATGTCACTTTTCAAAAAAACATTCATTGCTTCAGCGTTTGTTTTACCGCTAGTCTTTTGCCAAGCTGAAGATGCCTCTACTTCGTATGTAAACGTACCAGTTGATTACGACACACTCATTGGTAAAAATATCTTTTACAGCAACGGTCAAGCGTTCACAGTTACAAATGGTAAAGCTGTTGAGGATTGCATTTCCAACTACAAACCAAAACTAAAAGAGCGGGCAAACAAAGAAGCTGATAAACTACCTAGCATCCCAGGTCTAAAAGCACTTGCAAAAAAAATTATCAAGCAAACTTTAAATGTAAAACAAGCTCTACAGGGAGCCGGTGGCCTAGTTAAAATTAATCTTAGCATCACCACTCCCAATGAGTTGCTCGAAATTCAGAAGGAAAACCGTCAGAAAGGTAAAAACAAGCCACTAGCGTCTGATATGGCTACAGACGAAAAGTTTTCTTTGGATGGAAATAATAAGCTCGAAGCTGAAGCATATTTTATTATGCTTGATCATGTGGTCATTGGTACGTGGCCTGCTAAGTTCACTTCTCGCGCACCCAAAACGCCGCGTATTTTGAATTGCCCTATTAAAATTGAAAAAGCCAATATTGCTTGTAAGCGGGTTTAGAACTCTACAGCGATCATCACTTAGAGGTAGAACAAAGAATTGTGCCTGCCGCCTCCCTTTACCAGTCATTGCGAAGGAGTGAAACGACTGCGGGAATCTCTTATAGAATCATCCACAAGACCCTCACGCTCCTTACAATCGCTCAGGATGACTGGTATTTGGTTTACCCGTCCTCCCCTTCTCACCAGTCATCATGAGGAGCGTAGCGACGTGATGATCTCATCCAATTCAACCGTCATTCTGAGCGGATTTTATATCCGCGTGAGAATCTCTTCTAATTTCAAGAGAGAGACCCTCACGTCGAAATTTCATTTCTCCTCAGGGTGACTGGTGAAAAAGTAAGACCCTCACGTCAGGACTTTATCCTTCCTCAGGGTGACGGGTAAATAGAAAACCAGTCATTGTTGTATAGGTCAAGTAAATTGTAAAATCTCTGCACTACGGTTTGCTGTTATAGTTTGTGGGAAATAGAGTTACATCAAATACTTGTTTTGAGCTTAAAAAAAGCAGATACCCATCAGTAAAGCTATTGAGGACATGGTTTAGAATATCGATTTTTTCCTTTTCAGAAGAAGGGGACACAGGACAAATAATACTATTTAAACTTTCTATACTTTCGCTGATGATTTGTTTAAGAGATTTTGTCGATGGGGCTTCACCCAAAAAATCACTGAGGGCTTCATCATCCTCAACGAGATAAAACGGGTCACAACTTTCGATTTTTTCATCAGAAGGTAAAGGGCTATTTAATAAATGGGGGTGCTTTTGGTTATGCTCTTGACACTTTTGGATTTGCTCAGCAAGACAGTTTGAAAATGCTTCTACTTTATCCTTTGTTTTATTCAAAGGTGTGCTAATGAGGGAACGTTGATATTGCCGAACAGCCTCATAAGTCCAATCTATACCGGAAAATCCTCTGCGCTCTAAAGTGTCTCTAAGTTGCCCGATGTTACTATCAAAGCATTCTTGTCTTAGTTCTGGAAGAATGCTGTTGATATGAGAAAAAAAGCCACAAAACATAATTAAGCAAACTAGGAAATGCTGCATCCGAAACCCCATAATTTATGAAAAACTTTAGCATGTGATTATTATAGAGGTCAATTCTGCCTTTAAAAATTAATGTTTTTACGCGCAATTCATTTGCAGAGGTTTTTTGTGAATAAAATGTAGCTCTATGCTTTATGATATTATTAGCCTTTTAACCAGAATAAGCTAAAAAAATTTGGTATTCCTCATAATGACCAATCATGGTTTTTAGGGCATCATTTAAATACCAAAGCTTATCTGAGAGAGGAACGGCAAAGCACTGGATATGCTTTAGTGTAGCGTAAAATTCATTTAATGTATCTAAAAGTGATGGTGTCGCATTGATAAGATCTTGAGGCGATTGGAGTAAATCCTGAACATGTTGTGGAAGTTTTTTAAACTCCTCTTGCCGGGCTTCAAATTGTTGTTGTGCTTTTTGAGTAATACATTTTTTCCATTCTTTAATGCAAGAATCTGTGTCTTTGGTTGAGCTGGGCCGTCTAAAATAATGCAAGCTTTTGAAGGGATCAGAAGTTGTACAAGAAAGCTCTTTCTTAATCAATTCAGGAAGTGTTTGCCATTCGGGTTGCTGTTGTAAAAAGATAAGAATCTCATGACAATGGTTTATATCTATTAAATCATCATCAATAATCAAAGCAGGCTTTTTTTGCGCGGCTTCAAAAGATCCATATAGTGGATCGCGTGAGATTTTCTCAATCATTTCTTCTGTGGTTGTGATAAAATAACCAACAAAAGTTGTGATTTTATCTTCAACATTTACCAGACCAGGGCGGGGGGAGTAGCGGTGATTGTGATAGAGGCTAATTGCTTCTTGTAAGGCAGGAACTTGTACGTTCTGTTGCAAACGGACTAAGCCAGATTCAAAATTTTCTTCTGTTAAGGGTATGAATAAATTTGAATGGGCTTGGTAGTTCAATATAACGATTAAAACTATAAGCAAACAACGCATGATTTATCTTTTTTTTCAAGACCAAAACAACCCCAAACCTTAGGAAGGGTCAGGTTTGGGTGAGTCGGTTAATGAGAGTTTCTCAATCTTAAGACTAGCGTTTTCTAAATCTTGTTGGCAAAGCTTTTTAAGTGCGATGCCTTTTTCATACAATTGAATGGACTCTTCCAAAGAAAGACCGCCAGATTCCATTTTGCTAACAATATCTTCTAGTTGTTTAAGTGATTGTTCAAATGAAGGTTTTTCACTGTTCATCGGTTATCCTTTTTTTGTTTGGGAACTGGCTCAACGATCAGATGATCGCTGTTGTAGCCTGTAACTTTGACGGTTTGTCCTTTTGGGAAATCTGGCCCACGCACGGTCCAGAAGCTATCGTGGACTTTGATTTTACCAATGCCATCGGTAATGGCTTGTGTCAAAGCATGCTGGGTTCCAACTAAGCCAGCGGCGCGGTTATTAAGAAAAGGGCTGCTGGAACGCGGGTTAATGCCTTTGAAGAATCGATACCAGATAAAAACAAGACCCAAGGAGAAGATGGCAAAAAGCCCAAGTTGTATACCTGATGAAAGATCGGGTAAGGCCCAAGATACAAAGCCAGTTAACGTTGCAGCAAAGCCAAGCCACAATAAAAATGCCCCTGGGGCCGTGATTTCAAGACCAAAGAAGACAGTGGCCAAAATCCACCAATACCAGAACTCGGGCGTTGAAAGAGCATTCATCATGTGGTTTTCTTCGTTGCTTTTTTGGCCGGCTTATCAGAGTTAAAAGCTTCCTTGGCGATTTCAGTAATACCACCAATGGCACCAATAATATTGCTGGCCTCAAGCGGCAAGAACATAACTTTGTTGTTTTCAGCGGACGCCATGTCTTTTAAAGCTTCAACATATTTTTGGGCCACGAAATAGTTGATAGCTTGAATGTTTCCTTTAGCAATGGCGGCTGAGACAACCTGGGTGGCATTGGCCTCGGCTTGGGCCATACGCTCGCGGGCTTCGGCATTGAGGTAAGCGGCTTCTTTTTTACCTTCAGCTTCCAGAATGGCGGACTGCTTGTACCCTTCTGAGCGCAGGATTTCGGATTGACGTGTTCCTTGTGCTTCCAGAATTTGGGCACGCTTTTCACGCTCTGCTTTCATTTGCCGGGCCATGGCATCGATAAGGTCTTGTGGTGGTTTGATGTCTTTGATTTCAATCCGGGTCACACGCACACCCCACGGATTCGTTGCTTCATCAACAACACCTAACAGCTTTTCATTGATGTACTCGCGGTGGGAAAGAAGTTCATCTAAATCCATGGACCCCATCACTGTGCGGATGTTGGTCATGGTGAGATTGATAACGGATTTTTCCAGATCAGCCACTTCGTAGGCTGCCTTCGGGGCATCCATGATTTGATAAAACACGATACCATCAACGTGCACGCGGGCGTTATCTTTGGTGATAACATCTTGGGAAGGCACATCCAAAACGTTTTCCATCATGTTGATACGGGCGCCAATACGATCAACAAAGGGGATGATAATATGTAGGCCTGGAGTCAGGGTTTGCGTGTACTTGCCAAAACGTTCAACTGTATAGTTATATCCCTGGGTAACAGAGATGATTGCTTTGTAGACGGTTGATACTGCAACGGCAGCTAGAACAATCGCAAACGTTTCAAATCCAATCATAGGTAATTCCTTTTTTTTAAATCATAGCATTTGTCTGATTTTAGAAAAAGGATTAATCAGAGGTTTGATAAAGGGTGATTTGACTTTGGGAGAAGGTTGTACAAAAAAGTCACCTTGAGGAAGGATAAAGTCCTGACGTGAGGGTCTTACTTTTTCACCAGTCACCCTGAGGAGAAATGAAATTTCGACGTGAGGGTCTCTCTCTTGAAGTTAGAAGAGATTCTCACGCCAGAACTTCGTCCTTCCTCAGAGTTGTATCAGGGTGACGAGTAATTGAAAATGCGTTATATCGAATACCAAATATGCAACTCTCATAACTGCAAAATTTCTAGCAAATCCTGATAACACTCTGCATAACACTCTGCCCAAATTTGATTTCTAACCAGGTCATAGGCTACTGGTAGTTGCTGAACTTCACCTAAAACGTTGATAAAAAGTCTATGATTTTCAGGAGTAGATGTTCGAAAATATTGATTCGCAGCATGTGAAAATCTACTGTTTAGCATATTATTTAATTGATGATAAACTTGCTCTAAGGTAGTCAACCTTTGCCCAAAAGCTTCTATCCGCTGCCTAAGAGCCATTCCTTTTTCAACAGCACGTCTTTGCTTTTCCTGTTCCTGTACTTGTAGTTCTATAAAAGGGGCTGTACCAGATAATGCTTTAGAGTGTTATAAAGGTATAGATGAGAAAGAGTCGAATAAGTAGAGCTAAGCAAGAGAAATTGATCGAGCATTTTGTAGCTGGAACAACAGCTAGATGTGCTGCATCACTGGTGGGTGTAAATTTCAAGACAGCGGCTTATTATTTCCAAAGGCTTCGCTTGTTGATCGCTCAGCAAACAGAGCAGGCAGCAAGTGAAGCCTTTTGTGGAGAAATTGAAGTTGATGAAAGTTACTTTGGCGGCGCTAGAAAAGGGAATCGAGGCCGAGGCGCTGCTGGGAAAGTGCCTGTATTTGGGCTGTTGAAGCGGGGTGGCAAGGTATACACCCAAATTATTCAAGACGCCAAAGGATCAACGCTTATACCAATCATTCAAAAGAAAGTCATTCCAGATAGCATTGTTTATTCTGACTGTTGGAGGGGGTATAATACCCTTGATGTGACGGACTTTAAACACTATCGCATTAACCATTCAAAACTGTTTGCAGATAAGAGAAATCACATCAATGGTATTGAGAATTTCTGTAATCAGGCGAAGCGTCATATGCGGAAATTTAATGGTATCCCAAAAGAGAGTTTTTGGTTATTTTTGAAAGAGTGTGAATGGCGGTTTAATACACCAAACCCTAAAACCCAGCTAACCCAGATCAGACAATGGGTTCGCCAATATTTAATCTAGTTATCTGGTACAGCCCC
>DLRV01000007.1 GCA_002500565.1 Holosporaceae bacterium UBA7879 | reverse complement strand
CTAAGTCAAACCGAACTTGATCATTACCTTTACCAGTACATCCATGAGCTACTGCATCAGCATTCAACTCTCTTGCTTAGCTCTACTTATTCGACTCTTTCTCATCTATACCTTTATAACACTCTAAAGCATTATCTGGTACAGCCCCAAAAATAATTTCCAGGTTGTTGAGCAGTTTAAAGTTGATGCTTTTACTTTTAAGCGTGATGATAATGGATATAGTATTATGACGGTTGCACGAAAAACATAACTTAATGAAAATAATCTAATGCAGGTTCTTTACTATCAATCTCCTATAGGTTTATTGAAAATAGATCTTGATAAAGAATCTGTGCATGGTTGTGTTTTCGTTGAAGAAAATACCAGCCCTGATGACAAGCTTAATCATAATATAGACATCATGGGTGAGACAGAGGAGCAACTCAAAGACTATTTTGAAGGAAAGCGCTTAGATTTTAATTTGCCTCTGTCTTTAAACGGAACGCCTTTCCAAAAAAATGTATGGCAGGCGATATGTTCTATACCATATGGTCAAACGGTTGATTATGGAACGTTAGCAGATATGGTTGATCGACCCAGAGCTATGCGCGCAGTCGGTGCTGCTTGTGCACGTAATCCCTTAGCTATTCTTATACCATGTCATCGTGTTATTCACCGATCTGGCCATGTTGACGGTTATACTTGGGGTAATGATAGGAAGCATTGGTTGTTGAATTTTGAAAGAAAGAGTTTGACGGACAAGACTTAACCATGAAGCAGCCTAAACGCATTGCAATTTTTGGTAGACCTGGATCAGGCAAGTCAAGATTTGCGCATCAACTTAGTATTCAAACAGGGTTGCCATGTTATCATTTAGATAAGATATTTTTTGGAGATAACTGGGTTGAAAGGCCGCAGAGTGAGTTTGTTGATGATCAAAAAAAGTGGATTAGAAAAGATAAGTGGATCATAGATGGCAATTCTTTTCGCACACTTGAAATGCGTTATGCACAAGCTGATTTGTGTATTTATTTTGAATTGCCTTTTTGGCTGTGTGCGTACAGAATTTTTAAAAGATTATTTATGAGAGATAAAGCCATTCAAGATAGAGCCCGTAATTGCCCAGAGAAAGTTAGTTTGAAACTTTTATGGTACTGCTTAACAATCAGGAAAAGAGCTGTCCCAAAAATTTTACATCTACAAAAGCAATATCCAGATGTTGAGTTATTTGAAATTTGTTCAGATGGGCAAAAGAAAATGATTTTAGATTTATTGACTAAAAGACTATCTAAACATCAACTTTAAGAAGGGAGTTCGCCATGTAAACAAGCTCTTTCTGAATAAGTTGAATTTTTTTAATTTCCTCTTCATTGGCTAGTTCTGGCTTTGACAAGATAAGCTTGTTTATAGACTCATTCAATTGGCCAATGGGACCAAGTAGATCTTCACACATTGATGAAAACACATCGGCAAAGTCTTGGCTAATTGAGCGATGTTTTGCTTTTTCTTCATGTAGTTTTAATCGATAGTTGTTGCGCTCAATTGCATAAAGAATAGATTTTTCAAGCGGTTCAAAAGTTAAAGTGCTTTTGTTGAAGTAATCCATTGCACCTATTTTAACAACTTTAATATCCATCCCTGGTTCTTGGTTGCTGGTCAGCATGATAAAAGGCGCTTTACATTGGCATTTCAAAGCTTGCGCAATTAGATTAGATCCAAACTGTCCTGGTCCGAGGTAGTAGTCTTGGAAAATAATATCAAAGGGTTGGTTAAGGGAGAGTGACAAACCATCATCATAATTGTTTGCCCATGTGATGTGGTATTGGTAGTTCTTCGATTTTTTCAGAAGACGTTGGAGAAGAAGATATATATCTTCATCGTCATCAATCAAGAGAACTTTTATTTGATCCATATTTTTTGTCTCTCCACTGCACTATAACATTTATATTTTTACGTTGATTGAGCTGCTTCCTTTTGGGTTTTCTCAACATACTTGTCGAGACTTCCCTGAGAGCAAAGGTCGAGCAAAACAGGGCTTTGAGGCTTAATGTTTTGAATGTTCCAGTGTGTTTTTGTTCTGATGGCTTCAATGGTATTTTTTGTTGTACCAATCAGTTTTACAATATAACCATCACGCATCGTTGGATAATGTTTAATAAGCCAAGCGATTGCATTTGGTTTATCTTGCCGGCGAGCGATAGGTGTGTATTTACTTTTTTTGTTAGAGAGCCCTACAGAGAGGTTTTTTTGAAGTTGTAAACGTGCATCTTTATCACTGGTACACCGATCAATTTCCTCTTGAGTAAGCTGGCCATTTATAATTGGATCAAGGCCAATAATTGTTGTTACTTCTTGATTGGCAAGGGTTTCAACTTCTAAATAGTGAAGATGGCAGAAGTCAGCAATTTGTTGAAAAGTCAGCGCTGTGTTATCAAGAAGCCATACTGCTGTGGCTTTTGGCATTATAGGGGTAGACATATTTATTTCTCCTCGTGACTTGCAAGTAAATTTTGGTCAATATAGTATAAAATTCATTACTTGTCTCTCCCAATTGTTTGAGGGTCAACGCCAAATGAAATACCTAATCTTATTGCTGTTTTAACGAGTTCACTTCCTAAGTCAACGTATCTATATGTTTTTATAGCTTGCTCGAGTGGAACAACAGTGACAGTGCTGTTGTGCCAGGCAACCATGCAATCAAATTTTTCATTTTCAATACATTCAATGGCTTTAGCTCCAAAAGCTGCAGCTAATAAACGATCACGATATCCAGGGCGCCCCCCTCTTTGTACGTGTCCTAATGTAGTGGCTCTAATATCACCGTCGATTATTTTCCCTAGTTGATCACACAGGTGTGATCCAATTCCACCATATCCTTTTCTACCAGAACATTTTTTGGAAATCTCAGGATTTTCTCCTTTTTGATGGGCTGCTTCAGCAACAACAATAAGGGCAAAGGTTCTTCCGCTTTGACGTATTTCTCTAACTTTTTTAGCAATTTCATCGAGTTCATACGGAACTTCAGGTAAGAGTATAACATCTGCATCCCCGGCAATACCCGTATGGAGAGCAATGTTTCCTGCATCTCTACCCATAACCTCAAGAATCATGGTGCGACTATGACTTGCAGCTGTTGGTTGAAGGCGATCTAATGCCTCTGTTGCAACTTCAACAGCCGTTGCAAATCCAAGTGAATCGGTTAAGTCGATATCATTATCAATTGTTTTTGGCACACCAACAAAAGGAATATTCCCTTTCTGACATATCTTTCTTAAAACAGACAAACTTCCATCGCCCCCACTTGCCACCAAGGCATCAAGTCCTAGCTTTCTGTATCCTTCAATGAATAAATCTGCGTTATCGTAAAAAGAGGTTGCAGGTGGCGTTGGTTTGTTTAATGTGCCTAAACAAGTTCCAGCAACACCTAGAAGTGAATATCCGTACTTAGATCCAAAAATTTCATCGATGTTAATGGACTTAATTGGCCTGGTAATCAGTCCAGGTATGCCATCTTCTATACCAATAACGGTCCAATCTTTTTGTTTAGCGGCTAGATAAACAGAGCGAATGAGGGCATTGAGTCCAGCGCAGTCACCGCCACTGGTAAGAAGACCAATTTTTTTAGACACAAATTCCCCTTATTCTTGAATTGACTTAATTATTGTATAGAATGCATCACTAAATCAATAAACGATTTTCAAAGCATGGATAACAAAGAAAAATTAAAACAGAAGCTTGATGCGTTAGTCTCTGAACATAAACGATGCGAGAAAAAGTTAGTTCAACTTATGCAAGCCGTTGTTCCAAATTATCTTGAAATACGGTCTTTGAAGAAAAATAAACTAGAGCTCAAAGACCAAATCCAGGTTATCAAAAATCAAATTAATCCAGATATTATTGCCTAAATTGTTCTTATCATTTGTGTAACTCGCTAACTTATTAATTGACACTTCTATATAAACTCATTAAAAACATAAAAAAATTCGGAATAGTTATGGCTAATCACAGCGCAACTAAAAAAAGTATACGTAAAATTGCATCTCGCACTGAGCGCCGTCGCTCGCTGTTATCAGCAATGCGGACATCTGTTCGTCAGTTTAATGAGACGATCAGCACAGGTGACTCTGACAAAATCAGTGCAGCGCATAAGCTTATGCAATCACAACTTATGAAGGGTGCAAAGCGAAACCTACTTCACAAGAATACCGTTGCGCGTAAGATTGCTCGCCTTACAAAAAAAATTAAACAAAGTTCATAAAGTATTAGTTTGATGGTGGATCATAATCAAAAGTCCACCATAAACAATTCCTTTCCATCACGGTTGGGGCTGCTATTTCAATCCCTAAAAAACAAACCATCTGAGCTATTTTTTCTTTTATTTCCCTTATCTATTCTTATAGGAAAGAGCGCTATGGATATAACCGTTAGTTTAGCTGCGGTATTTTTCATTGTTCAAAGTCTATATTTGAGGAAATGGGATTGGGTGCGTCAGAAGTGGGTTGTTGTTCTGCTCGTTCTCTGGGCTTATATGGTTGCCAGATCTTTTTTTGTAGAGGATATTTTAACTTCTTTGAAGGTGTCTTTTCTTTACGGGCGTTACTTTATTTTTGCAGCCTTTTTCTCAACAGCTTGTTCTCAAAGCTCTAATTTATCCAATAAAATAAAACTGGTTTTAAAAGGTGTAATACTCTTTATTTGTGTTGATACTCTTGCACAATATTTCTTCGGTGCAAACTTATTCGGACATGTTTCAAAGTTTGGCCATCGTCTGACTGGCTTATTTAGTAGGCCTCTCGTGGGTGTTTATTTATCTTGGCTAAGCTTTCCAATAATCAGTGATTTTTTTCAAAGAGCATGTGTGAGTAAAGATTATAAGAAAACTGTTTATCCATTTCTGAAGTGTTTGGGTTTTGCTCTTGTAACTTTTTTAACAATATATGCATCCGGAGAAAGAACAGCATTCCTAGGAGCTTTATTATGTTATGGGTTAATGATTTTGTTTAATTTTTCTGTAAAAAGACTGGTTTTGGGAGGTGTGCTAGTTGGGGTTCTTTTATCATCTGTTGCTGCTTTTATTATTTTAAATGGCCTTATACAAAAAAAACAATCTATTCAGGCAACATCATCAGACACTCCTAGTCTGCAAGTTAAAACAGATGTTCAACAAAGATTAATTTCCTCTAAATCGTCATACCACTGCAAAGGAGGATATGGTGAGTTGTTTGCAGATGCACTTCGATTAGCGCGGAGCAACATAATTTTTGGCATAGGCATGGACCAATTTAAAAATCAGTGTCTTGTAAATGATGGCGTTATAGGAAACGAAAAGAAATGCACCTATCGTCACCCACACAATGCATGGCTTAATATTTTTGCAGAATTGGGCTTAGTTGGAGTTTCTTTGTTTTGTGCATTTTTCTTTATGATTGCCCGTCAACTTAGAAGCAAGTGGCATAAATATAAAAGCAATGGCCTTATTATTGGGTTTGCTTGTGTATTGGCTTACCGTTTTTTTCCGATTGCAGGGGGAATGAGTATTTTTTTAAGTAACAATGCACCAATACTCTGGTTTCTGATTGGTTGGCTTATGCTGTTGCTGAACGAATCACACAAGAAACACTAATTTATTTACAAGTGATATCCAATACCAGCTTTTGTTACCAGCTCTTGTGGGCGTTTCTTGAAGCTTAGGTTTGAATTTTTGCTAGATGTTTTAATGCCAATTTTATAATCAGCCCCAGCTTGCCAATAGAGCTTTTCACTTAAGACGCTTTCGATACCAATGCCTGGAACAATCTGAGTAACGCCCGTATTAATTTTAGTAACTTTATCTGCTTTAAGGGTGACTTGCCCAAAATTGTATTCAAGACCAAACTTTAAATAGCCCAACAATTCAGGCATGAATAGATATCCAAAACGAATAGCCCCAGCAATTCCAAACCGTGGCTTATAATGGAATGAATAACTCTGCCCATTGGTTATACCAAGTCCGGCATTTGTAACATTGGCTGTGAACGTGCCAATATTTGGGTTTGCATTTGAATAGGTAACGCCAAGTTCAGTTGAAAAATGTTTGCGGCCAAATGTATTGCGGTGCCCCCCGGTAACACCAGCAGCGTAGCTGCCTTTAGATTTGTTTCGATTCGTTAACGAACCATAATTCTGACCAGAAAGCTGTACAGTGGTTGAATCTTTGAGCTGTGCTTGCGCTGAGCTATAACCCCCGCCTACATTGATATAATACCCTTCATTCCAAGAACCAAAAAGCGTTAAGGGTGAAACCAATGTGAAGCTGAATAAAAGACCTTTTTTCATGCCGTCCTCTGTTATCAATTTAACTTTAATCTGAAGATTGCGCTTAAGCTAGAAGTTTTTTGTTTTATGAAAGACAAAAATTTTATAAGCTTAATTTAACATAGAGGCTTGTTATGTTTAAAAAAATTTTAACTCTTTCTTTTTTTATTCTTCCACTAAACTTTATTTGCGCTGAGGGTGGGCCGGCAACTAAAAATAGTTCTTGGTTACCTGATTTTGGAATTGGAAGAGCCTGTGTAAAATTATCTGAACGTGCATCCATATGGGCCAATCCAGCGGAGTGTGGTGTAGATCCTTTAAAAGTTTATACGATCCTTAATGACTATTTTGTATGTCGCCATAGTCGTGAAAGTTTGAGAAATGCTTTTCCTTGTTTGAGAAAATACAAAAAAGCTAGAGAAAATGGGGAAATTAAAGCTCCATCCTGGGATAAACAAGTTGACAATAATAGTTTGTCAATGATGGATATTGGAGTTGAGTCTCTCTTGAAAAAACCCGAGGATACAAAAGAGATTCAAAAGAAATTATTTTTTTCAGCAAAAAAAGTAACTGCATACATGAGGCAGTCAGGTTTTTTATCTTATTATAATGCAATAAAAGAAATTATGTATTCTTCAAGTATGCCGGAGATGGCAGTTCTTTTGTTTGATAAGAAAGTATCTGTAAGTTCTCAGCTCTCTCGAGTTTCTTATTTGCAGGAAGAGCTTGAGATTATTAGAGAAAAAATTAGAAGAGAAAAAGATGCAAATAAAAAAGTAGAGTTGGAAAAAAGAGAAAAACAAATTTTTGGTAGGTTAACTAGGTTGCAGAATGCAGTTAAGATCAGAAGTGAAAATAAGACTGAATATGTTCCTTCTATACAAAAGCAACTAGAGACAATCTTAAGTCGGAAACCATTTAATGGTCTTGATAAGAAACAAAAAAAGGAACTTATTGAATTAGTTTTGGCATATAACAAAAATAAAAATGGATTTGAATTTCTTGTTGACTCTAAAAGTGTTGGTAGATTTTTTGAGTTTGTTTCAGAACAGAAAGAGAATAAAAAAGGGGCTTCAGTGTCTCTGGAGATAAGAATGAAAAATGCTTATCAAAGCTGGAGCTCACAGTTTTTGAAAGATAAGTTTCTTGTTGTTCCATCACTTCCTAGAGACTGGCAAGAAACAGTCAGGCTCGATCAAAAAGGTTGCTGGACTCATAGCTTTTCAAATTTCTTAGAGCAGACAAAGAAAAATTCAAAGAGTTGCACGAATGACCCTTCGAGAGTTCTTAGAATCTTAGGGTGGGGTTTGAAATGTGATTTTACGAAAGAAGATTGGATAAAATGGAAAACTTGTTTTTTAAATTATAAAAATAATCCAAAGAAAACGGTTTCCCTCGGTCTCTTAGACATTACTGATGGATCGACTAAATTAAAAGATATTTTAGATATGGTTTTAGATTGGATTACAAAAGAAAAACTTTCCGGGAAAGACGTTTCTTCAGCAGTTAAGTTCAGAGAAATTTTCATTAGTGAAAAACGACTGCTAGAATTAGATTTATCAAAATCCGAAATTAAAAAACTTGCAAACCATTATGTTCCCTCTCTCAACGGCTATAAATTCAAAGTCTCTCCTAATTATGGAGCAGATCTCATACGCAGATTAGTTGTCGTTGAGGAAAATATGGATAGACTTAATGGCATGGATGCTAACCGCTCTATTGAAAGTGATATGAAGAATTCATACCTTGTTACTGTAGATTCTAGTATCGCAAATGACATATACAACGATTGGTTGGAAACTTTACTTATTAGGAAAGTAAGATCTCAGGCATAGAAATTTTCTTGAACTCAAATATCATAAGTATTTGACTGCTTGAAGAGTGAGGCCAGAATCTCCTGGTCTAAGTTTGTTGTTGAGTTTTTTTGAGCAGCACCTCTGGCAAGTTTGATAAGATCTATGTGATCAGCCAGAGATGCAAGGCGAAACTTTGGAAGGCCACTTTGTTCTGTGCCAAGAAGATCTCCACTGCCACGAATCTTTAAATCCTCTTCTGCGATATGAAACCCATCATTTGAGATTTTCATAACTTTTAGTCGTTGTTGCGCTGTTTGTGAGAGGGGTGGATCATAGGTAAGAATACAATAAGACTTATGTTGGTTTCTACCAACGCGCCCACGCAGTTGGTGAAGTTGGCTCAGGCCAAACCGCTCTGCATTTTCTATCACAATTACAGTTGCCTCTGGAACATCAACACCAACTTCGATAACGGTTGTACTGAGGAGGATAGACTTTTGGTCATTAAAACGAAATTCGTGCATGGATTTTTCTTTATCTGCTGCTTTCATTTGACCATGAACCATAGTTACTTTATTTGGAAAATATTGTTTAAGGATAGGCAGTTTTTCTTCAATGGATGTAATTGGTAGATCGTCATTTTTTTCAATGAGGGGGCAAACCCAATAAACTTTGAATCCTTGGGTGATGATTTTTTGAATCCATTGATAGAGACTAATAAGTTTATCTTTTGGCATAATCAATGTTTCAATAGGCATCCGGTTTTTGGGCTTTTCCTTCAAAGAAAGAATGTCCATTTGACCATAAAGTGTCATAGCCAGAGTTCGTGGAATGGGGGTTGCACTTAAATACAATAAGTCGGGTGTTGGCGATCTATTGGTTAAAATTTGACGCTGTTCAACACCAAAGCGATGTTGCTCATCAATAATAATCAAAGCTAAGTTTTTAAACACGATCGATTCTTGAATTAAGGCATGGGTGCCGATAACAAGGGAAGTTTCTCCGCTTTCAAGGCCCCGCTTTTTGGTGTTTTTATCCTTTGAATCTGATGTTAAAAGATTGATATTAATCCCAAGCTTTTTACAATAAGGGAGAAGGGTTTGATAGTGCTGCTGAGCAAGTAGTGTTGTTGGTGCAAGGAAAGCAACCTGCGCGTTATTCTCTATAACCTTTAGGCAGGCTAGGAAAGCGACAATGGTTTTACCAGAGCCTACATCACCCATTAAGAGGGTGCGCATAACATTTGTAGAACCTAGAGAGTTGTCTAATTTTTGTAGGACTTCTTTTTGATTGTTGGTTAATTCAAATGGCACTATATCTAAAGTTTTTTGCCTCAGAAAATCAGATTTATTTTCATAGTATCGTTGTCTTTGATTTGAGCGAAAATCAATCTTATTCAGGCATAGTTGATAGTGGTAGAGTTCATCAAAAGCTAGACGCATGCGTGCAGAGGAGTCAGGACTTAAATCATCAAATGCTTTTGGATTGTGAACAGTTTTAAGTGCGTTCAGAAATGAGGGCCATTTATATCTAGACATAATGTCACTGGGTATCCATTCAGGAAGTTCTGGAACGGTCTTAAGGATCTCTTGAATGATAGAACGATATCGGTATTGGCCAATGAAGTTAATAGATCGATAGAGAGGTTTGCTGCCAATCCATTTTTCTTTCATATTTGGACTGCCAACAAAGTCGGGGTGGACGATTTGCTTGTAGCCGCTAAAGACATCAATTTTTCCACTGATGAGTTTTTTATGACCTATTGTAAAAAGCTTTTTTAGCCAATGACTATTGGCATTAAAATAAGTAAGAGCAAGTGATTCTTGTCCATCGGAGGCCCAAATAGTGGTGTATTGGGATTTCTTTTGAATATCAATAATCTCCAGAGCAATTGTAACTTTAGTTCCAGTTACACACTCTGATAATAAAGTCTGTTCATATCGTGTCTCAAGGGCATAGGGAAGGTGAAAGAGCAAATCAATAGGGTAAGGCCCTATATTTTTTTCAATACTTTTCTCTCTCTGCGGACCAATACCTGGGAAACTGCTGAGTGATTTAAAATAATGATTTAGAATTTGTGGCCGCATACTATAATTATATATTAAATTAACGATACTATACGAAATGAATCTTCACAAAAAACTTCTCTATCAAAGTTGTTACAGAGGTAGTAAAGAAAATGATTACATTCTATGTGGCTTTGCAAAAAAACATTTAAATGATTTATCAGAAAAAGACTTGGAACTGTATCAGAGCTTGTTAAACGAGAGTGATACAGTTCTATATCTATGGCTAACTGTTCAACAGTCTTTTCCCAAAAAATACCAAGGAACAGTCGGCCGCCTTCTTAGAAAATATTATTCAAAGAATATAAAGGTACAGAGCTAGGCAATCTCAGCATTCGGATCTTTTACAACCTTATGCGCGAACAAAGTGTAGACCACAGGAATCACATACAATGTAAAGAGTGTCCCGATAATCATACCACCAAAGATTGTCCAACCTAATTGATAGCGGCTGTATGCGCCCGCACCAACAGACCATAAAAACGGTAAAGCACCTAGGGCCATCGCAAGGGTTGTCATTAATATTGGACGCAATCTTAATAAAGTAGCTTTGTGGGCTGCTTCAGCCATGCTTAGCCCCTGGACGCGGAGCTTATTTGCAAAGTCGACTATTAAAATACCATGTTTGGTAATAAGCCCGATCAGTGTTACCAAACCAATTTGGGTGTAAACATTCAGAGTTCCCCCTGTTAATTTTAAGCTTAAAATCGCCCCAGCGAGTGATAGAGGCACAGTAAACATGATGATGAAAGGGTCTGTGAAACTTTCAAACTGGGCGGACATAATGAGGTAAATAAAAATGATTGCCAGACCAAAGATAAGGATCATCGAACTATTAGAATCTAATAGATCCCTTGTTGTTCCAGAAAATTCATAAGTTATATCATTAGGAAGGTTTTCATCAGCGATTTTTGTTAGCGTATCAATTCCATCACCGAGCGTGAATCCAGGATTAATCATACACGTTAATTTGATAGCTTTTAATTGGTTGTAGCGCATAATCTCACGAGGACTGTTTTCTTGTTTAAAAACTACCAAACTTGAAAGTGGAACCATTTTTTTATCTTGGCCGCGAACATAGATTTCTCGAAGATCCTCAACGGACATTTTTCGTTCCATGGGGACCCCAACCTTAACTTTAAATTGATCTTCATTTCTTTTAAAGTTGGTTATTTTACGCCCAGAAACAAAAATATCGAGTGTTTCGGCAATAGATTGAATATCTACATTCAGAGCTGCCGCTTTATTCCGATCAATGTCAACTTTATATTCACTAACATCGCCACCAACTTCATACCAAACTGTTGAAAATACACCGCTATTTTCAGCCAGGTTTTTGATAATTGCACTTGCCGGGCCAAGCTTACTGGCTTCTTTTGATGTTTGAATAATAAAGTTAATACGATCTGATGAGCCCCCACCGATAAAGGAACCACCAGGGTGTACGCCAACACTAGCAAGACCAGGTGCTGTTTCTAGCTCAATTTTCTCTTTTATTTCTTTAACGATTTGTAATGAGCTCTTCTTGCGTTCACTCCATGGCTTTAGAATATTCCAGGTATAAACTTTATCAAGGCCAATCATTGCCAAACGGTTAACAACCTCTGGTATTTCTCTAAAGACTTCTTCGACTTGATCAACCTGTTTTGTTATGTACTCAACAGTTGCCCCAACGGGTGGGAAACCATAAGAAAAGACAACGCCAATATCTTCACGTGGAGCCATTTCTTTCTTTAGACCATCAAAGGCAACAATAGCGCCGAGGAGAGAGAACGCCCCACCAAAAAAGAATATAATAAATCGATGCTTAAGAGCCCAACCCAATGACTTGCCATACCCATTTTCAATGCGATTATAGACTTTATCAAAGGGTGTAATTCCTGCATGCGGCTTTAATAAGCGCGCGCACATCATTGGAGAAAGTGTGAGAGCAACAAGACCGGAAATGATCACCGCCCCTGCTAGCGTTAGGGCAAATTCAGTGAAAAGTTTACCAACAACACCTTGCGACAGACTGATAGGGGCGTAAACAGCAGCTAATGTAAGGGTCATTGCAATAATTGCAAAACTAATTTCCTTACTGCCCTTAATAGCCGCACGCATTGGACTCAGGCCTTCTTCAATGTAGCGATAAATATTTTCTAACATAACAATGGCATCATCAACAACAAGACCGATTGCTAGAACAATAGCCAGTAAGGTTAGCATGTTAATTGAAAAGCCAAGAATATATAAAAGTGTGAAAACAGATATCAGTGAGACTGGAATTGTTACAAGCGGGATAAGTGTTGCTCTGCCGGACCACAAAAAGAGCAAAATAATAGCTAGAACGCACAGAGTTGCTTCATAAAGAGTTTTGTACACTTCGTTGATAGATTGTTTAATGAAGAAGGTCTTGTCATAAGCAATTTGGATATCATAATCTTTTGGCAAGGTTTTTCTGATTTTGGGTAAAATAGCCTCAAGAGCTTTTGAGATTTCAACTGGGTTAGCAATTGATTTTCTTTTAATGCCCATTAAAATAGCTGGTTTATCATTAAAGTAAGCAGCATCTCTTGCTTCATCAGCGCTAAATTCTATTTTCGCAATATCACTAATTTTGATTGGATAGCCTTTGTGATTAGCAACAACAACTTCTCCAAATGCCTCTGGGCTTTCTAGTTTTGCAGCAGTATTGACGTTATATTCTCGATCATCACCTTTCACACGCCCTGCAGGCATATGAATATTTTGCCGCTTTAATGCACTTGAAACATCTTGAGCTGTTACATTAAAAGCAGACATTTTTTGACTGTCTACCCAAACATGTAAAACGAAATCTGCTGCGCCCGAAATTTCAACCTCCGATACACCTGGGAGGGATTCAAGGTCTGATTTAATATTTTTATCAGCGTAGCTAAAAAGGTCGACAACTTTTTGAGTGTTCGAAGAAAGAGCAAGGTAAATAATTGGGGCGGATTCTGATTCTGTTTTGCGAATTGTTGGGTTTTTTGCACCATCCGGAAGCTGAGCACGCACACGGGATATTTTGTCTCTGACATCATTAGCCGCATCATCAAGACCGCGTGTTACTTTAAAATGGAGATCGATGAAGCTTCCCTCGGTCTGACTTCTGGATTGAATAAAGTCTAATCCTTCAATACCCGCAAGGGCCGCTTCCAATGGCCTTGTAATCAAGCTTTCAATAATTTGTGGACTGGCGCCTTCATAGCCAGTTTGCACACTGACAACAGGTCTATCGTATGCTGGATATTGACGAACCGGAAGATAAGAAAAGCTTACAGTACCAATAATGACCATAATCAAGCTTAGTACGATTGATAAAACCGGGCGACGAATAAAGAGTTCAGTTAAAGACAAAGCAGAACCTTTCTAATTTTTAAGTTTGGCTGTATTTTTGAATGTTTTCGCGTGAGCGGACAAGGACTTTAACGCCATTTGCAACGCGCTTTTGACCGGAAACAATAACAACCTGCCCAGGTTTTAAGCCACGAGCAATTTTCACAATTTGACCATTCCGGCTTGCGACTTCAACTGGGGTGCTGCGCGCAATTCCATCGACAACTGTAAAGACATATTCCTGATTTCCGGAGTTCTCCAGTGCTGCTTCGGGTATTATGATTGCAGAGTCTTCCTGATATTCTGGGATTTTAACTCTGGCAAAAAATCCAGCTCTGAGCTCTTGGTTGGCATTTGGCAATTCAGCACGGACGCGAATGGTATGTCCTGTTGCATCAGCACTTGGTTCAATAGATTCAATGGTTGCTGTGTATTCATTTTGTGGAAAACCATCAATCTCAACCTTGATTTGCTGCCCAATGGTAATTATGCCAATATACTTTTCGTTAAGCATGAAATCTAAATACATTGGGTCTATTTTATCAAGCGTTACAAAATCCTGTCCAGGCTTTAAGTACCCACCTGGGCTAACCTCTTTTAGACCTAAAAAGCCATCAAATGGAGCACGAACAGTTGTCTTTTCAAGCCTTAGTCGGTTAATTTCAACTGCTGCAGCGCTAATTCGGTAATTGTTTTCAGCTTCTTCAAGCTTACTCAAAGTTTCTATTTTGCGCTCATAGAGTGCCTTGGATCGATCGTAGGTGCTTTTGGCAGTGCGGAACTTTGAGAGAGACTCATTAAGTCTAGCTTCTATTTCAGCCTTCTCAAACTGAAGTAAAGGGTCACCTTGGGAAACTTTTTGACCACTCTTGAAAAGGACTTTTTCTACAATTCCACCTTCTTGGGATGCAAGCTTAACAGTTTCACTGGCTTTGAGCGTACCAATTGCAGAAATGTATTTTTGGTAGGTTCCTTTACTAACAAAAACAGTTTCAACCTGAACAGAGGGAAGCTTGCGCGCACCTTGTGCGTTGACATCAACTGATTTGAACTGATTTTTCAGGAAGTAATAGCCAAGACCTAAAATAATCAACAGCTGAATGATAATAATTGAGATCCATAGCGTAGATTTGTTTTTTTCAATTTTTAAATTCATATATATTCCTGATTTATTAAATGAATATGGATATAACTATATTTTTTTCAAGTATAACATTTAATTATTATTCTACCTAATTGCCCTACTAAATACTAGGGCATTCACTTTCTTAGCGCCATTATCTTTTAGCACTTTTGCACATGCGTTTAGTGTAGCGCCTGTTGTCATAACATCATCAATGAGTGTAAAAACTTTATCATTAATAATATTTTTTTCTAAATTAGGATAAGTTAAAAAAGCTTTTTTTATATTTTCCTCTCTGGCTCTACGTTTTAATTGTCCTTGAGAGGGAGTATCTTTGTGACGCCTGAGAATATGTGTATTTATCTTTTTCTTGCTTGTGGGATCAAGAGATTTTGCAAGCAGTGTTGATTGATTAAACCCCCTGGATTTTAGTCTGTTGTTGTGCAATGGAACGGGAATAATATAATCTGATTCTCCTAGCATTCTTTGCCCAACGCGAAGCATGTGATGAGCCATATATCTAGCAACAGGTGTTGCCTGACCACGCTTTAGCCTGAGCGTTAGTTTCTTTGTTAAGTCTGAATAGGCAAATGCAGCCATTGACTGATCAAATTCTGGTGGAGTTAGTAAGCATGAGCCACATTTTTCCTCATTAATAAATGCTGCCTCTATTGGTGTTGCGCATTGAGTGCAGAATGGTTTTTCAATCGCGGTGATTTTTGGCCAACAGTCATTGCATGTACCAAACTCAATGTCGATCTTACTTCGACAGTAAGGACAGCTAAATGGATAAAGAACATTTATAACACGGTGAACTATGTTTTTAATCACTGGTTAGGTTTTCTTCAAAATATATGATGTGTTATTTTTATTGGCATCCGACTCATCAGTTATATCTCCAACAACTTCTTCCAAAACGTCTTCAAGTGTGACAATCCCATCAAATGCTCCATTGGTATCAACAACGATTGCCATGTGATTATGTTTAGATTTAAATAATTGAAGTTGATGAAAAAGAGAGTTCTTTTTAGAAACAGTCCATGCTGGCTCAGAGATAAGTTCTTTTACTTTTTTAGCCCCTTTTTTTTCTGAATATAAAAACTGTGTCAAGAAGCGCAAGTGAACAACGCCGATGATTTTTTCTGGGTTATCGTCCCAAACGGGGAACCTTGAATAGGGTGAGTCTAGTAGTTCAGGCATTACTTCATCAAGTGTTCGATTGCCATCAATGGTCATCACTTGATTGCGTGGCTTGTAGCAAGATACCAGGGTTGATTGAGACAGTTCTAGAATGCCTCTAATCATTCCAAGATCATTACGCTCTTGTGCATCCTGTAGCATTTCAAGCAAAGCTGTGATTTCTTTTCTGGTACTAAGTGCATTTTTGGTTTGGGGCGCTGGAAGGCCTATGATTTTCCAAAGCCAATAAACAAATTTTTGTATAAATGTAACAACTGGTTTCAGTGCATAAAAAGTTGTCTTAAGCAGAGGAGCTGCTAGTAAAGCGTATTTTTCAGCGTGTTGGAGTGCATAAACTTTTGGCATAAATTCTGCAAAAATTATAAGGACAATTGTCATGATAAACGTTGCTATACCAATGCCTCCTTCGGAAAAAAAAGATATGAATATACTTGTTGCGATAGAGGTGGCTAAGATATTAACAAAATTATTTGCTAAAAGAATTGCGCCTAAAAGCTTCTCCATTTGTTTTTGTAAAAAATTAATTGTTTTAGCATTGACTAAATTTTCTTTTGAAAGTTGATGAATTCTAGCCCTTGAGACTGTTGTAAAAGCAGTTTCGCAGCCAGAAAAAAAGGCAGATAGGATAACCAAAATAAAGATAATCGTTAGCAAGAATAACATGGATTATTTTTTGAGAATGTTTTCTAGCATGTATAAATCGTCAGCAAATTGACTATCATTTTCTAATAATTCTTCAATTTTCTTCACGCCATGCATCACTGTTGTATGGTCTCGCCCCCCAAATTTCCGTCCAATTTCAGGTAACGAGGCTGTTGTCATTTTTTTTGAAAGATACATTGCAATTTGACGTGGCCTTGCAACAACTCTTAGGCGTCTATTGGAATGCATGTCACTGATTCGAACATTGTAATGTTCAGCGACATGCTTTTGTATTTCTTCGATAGTGATGACTTTATCGTTAGCGCGGAGCAGATCTCTTAGAACGGCTTGTGTTGATTCAAGGGTTATTTTTTGGCCCACAAGTGTGGCATGGGCGACGATTCGGTTTAGTGCACCCTCAAGTTCACGAATATTAGAGGTTATTTTATGTGCAAGAAATTCAATAACATTTTCTGGTATATCGAGATCTATTGATTCAACTTTAGCTGCTAAAATTCCTAATCTTAATTCGTATGTTGAGGGATGAATGTCCACTACAAGCCCCCAACCAAGGCGCGATCTGACTCTTTCTTCAAGGCCCTGAAGCTCTGTTGGTGATTTATCAGCAGAGAGAATGATTTGTTTTTTCTTGTCTACTAAGGCATTGAAAGTATGAAAGAACTCTTCTTGTGTTGAGTCCTTGCCGCTAATAAACTGAACATCATCAATCATAAGCACATCAACAGACCTAAACTGATCTCGAAAAGCAATAATATCTTTATGTCTCAATGCTCTGACAAAACGATGCATGAATTGTTCGGCCGACAAGTACAAAACTTTTCTTTTTGGGTGGTTCTCGTTTATGTGCCAGGCAATGGCATGCATGAGGTGTGTTTTACCAAGGCCTACTCCTCCATGCAAAAAAAGTGGATTGAAGTATATTGTTTTTGAATCAGCAACGCGCTGCGCAGCGGCATATGCAAGTTCGTTTGGTTTTCCCACGACAAATGTATCAAAGGTATACCTATCATCTAGCTTATTTTCTTTTTCGGAAGAGGTTTTTGTTTTTTGGGTGATTAAAGGCTTTGTAACAGATTTGTCTTCTTGATCAATAGGTCGAACCTGGGTTTTGTCTTCAGATTTAACCAAAACTTCAAGCGAAAGAACGCCTGGCATGTTTTCTTGCCATAATCTTAAGATTTGATTCACATAGCGATTGGTAATCCAGTCCCTCAAAAAACGGGTTGGTACTGAAAGGTAGATTCTGCCATTACTTAATTCTTCAAATTTTAAAAATTTGAGCCAGCTTTCATAGGTCTTATCACCAAAATTTGCGCGCAATATGGGCTTTAGCACGTCCCAAGTTTTGTTAGGCGACATCATGGTATTTTTGATTTTTCATAATTAGAAGACATTACACTATTTATTTGTTTTGATACAAATGAAAATCATGATGGTGTCCTCGGCAGGATTCGAACCTGCGACCTTCGGATTAGGAATCCGACGTTCTATCCTACTGAACTACGAGGACGAATCATAACAGCATAATATTTAACCGATATGTGTAAAACAACCATTCGTATGAAGCAGTTTAAAATTTTTCTTTCTCCACCACCTACTGTTTAGCGAGCGCTCAATATCTGGATAGCCATTAACCAGCCTGGTTGTGGGTTTTTCATAAACGTAAGGTAAAATAGTTTCGAACATGAATTTTTTACTGGTCATAAAAGCTTGGTTGGTCCAGTTAAGGTTTTTAGAAGAGAGTTGATATCCAAGAGGGCTTTTTTTAAAAATAATATCTTTTTTATCTTGTGAAAGGAGTGGATCATACAATCCAAGCCCCTTAGTTTTTTTGGCTTTTGAAGGCCTAATTTTCCCCTTGAGTGTTGGACATAGGTTGGTTTCTCCAACTTTCCACATCTTTTGGTATTTCGTCATATCAAAGTTATTTCCAGGGTTTTCTAAGTCCCTGAGAAAGCAAACGTCTGCTTTTTTAGTTGTTAAGGCAGTGTAGGCGGTTTCTATCGTATTTAAGACTTCTTGTGGATTACGACTTATAATTATGTCTTCCTCTAAATGGAGGACATTTTCATTTTTGGATTGTTCAAAAACACGTTTAATACCTCCTGCAATTCCCAGATTATCCTTAAAGGGTTTCAGGGGTATATTGTAATAACGACAGATTTCTTCATGTGAATTGTTTGCTTGCTGTGCAATGACAAATAAATCGGTGTAAAGGTCAATTTTTGCATCTTTGATTAAGCTTAGATTGGCTCGAAGAAGGGATGGGCGCCGCCAAGAAAGAATGCCAATACTTAGAGGGATTTTTTTGTATTTCACCATAGCTACTATAAAAAGCGTTATTTAAATTGTTGTTATTGCTCAGTAAGCATAATGTACTGTATTCTGTTTTTAGGTAAAGTTTAAATGCCGCTAAAGTTGCATTATAGAAAATTGCCTGATAAAGCTCGTAATTATAAGCATTGAAAAAATATGAATAAAAACAGCATCCACTTCATCGACAACCGTATCCCCTTCTTTGAAGGTTCAAAAAAAAACGTTTATGACGGAAATGACTACAGCACATCACTTTTGTATTTTAAAGATACAATTCTTAGCAATGACGGCAAATCAATAAACATTAATGAAAAAGGGTTTATCAACAATGCTCTTTCTTCGTATATTTTCGATAAACTAAATACATTCGGTTTCCAAACTCATTATATTCTTAAGCAAAATGGAAGAGAGCAGCTTGTTCAAAATCTTGAAATAATACCTGCTCACATACATGTATATAACGCTGCCCCAATGCATATTGCCAAACCTATGGGCTTGTCGGATAGTGTAATGTTGCCAGTCCCCGTTGTTGACTGGTTTGCTAGAGGAGATTCAAGAAAAAAATCTTTGATGTCCTCACAGCATTTTGAATCATTGGGAATAGTTAGTTCTGATGAGGTTAAAGACATTAACTCAATTTCTTTGAAGGTGAATCAATTTCTAATAGGTTTTTTTGCAGCTTTAGGGTTGCAGCTTAACGATGTTCAATTAAGATTTGGCCGGCGATATAATGAAATTATTGACGATACCGAAATTATACTTGGAGATGAAATCAGTTTAGATACCTGCTACTTAACGGATATGGCTAGTAATCAAAAATATGGGTTTTCAAGTCTTCACGAAGACTCTGAAATTTCCTCTGATTCTTACAAATCTTTTTTGAGAAGGTGTCCTTTTGATTTAATGTCATTTCATTCTAATCACTCTTTTAATGATGCTGATATTGTTAATTTCAAAACAAAGGTGAAGGAAGCGGTACAAAATGGCCATTGATCAAACTAATTTGCTACGGCTCATCAAAGATGCCTTCCCTGCGGCTCAAGTCAAGCTTGTCGATTTAGTCGGAGATTCAGATCACTATCAGGTTGAAATAAAGGATAAGTCCTTTGCAGGGCTTACAAAGATAGCGCAGCACAGAAAAGTGCATGCAGCGCTGGGATCTGTTTTAGGTGCTGAATTGCACGCGCTAAGCATTAAAACTTCATATTAAAATATACCTTTCAATAGCCTATTATGGTTTGGTATGGTTATTTTTGTTTAAGGAGTTTTTATGGTTAACACAGCATCTGGTCAGGTCGTTGAAAATATTGCTTATCAGGCAGATTCACATTCTTTTTTTCAGCTCTTTATCGGGGCTGAATGGGTTGTTCAACTAATTATGTTGGGGCTACTTTTGACCTCTATTACCACATGGGCGTTGATTATTTCAAAGGCACGCTTTTTGAACAAACTAAAGAAATCTATTAAAAGCTTTGAGTTTTACTTTTGGCAAAATCAAGAAAAAAAATCTGTTGATCAATTATCTTTGCCTTCTGAAACGCCGTTTATTTATAAAAAATTTCTTAGTGTTCTGCGCCAAGAAACAAAATTAATTGATGAGGTGCAAAAAAAAGAGAACAGTCGCATGGTCTCTCTTTTTCAAAATAGGTTAGAGCGTGCTTATGGCATTGATATAAGACAAGAGATTGATGGACTGTCCAGTGGACTTACATTTTTAGCGACAGTTGGATCTTCAGCACTTTTTGTTGGCCTTTTTGGAACTGTCTGGGGAATTATTCATAGCTTCCAAAGCATTGCAGCAAGTAAGAATACAAGTTTAGCAGTTGTAGCACCTGGAATAGCCGAAGCACTTTTAGCTACAGCACTTGGATTAATTGTGGCTATACCAGCGGTCATTGCTTTTAATAAGTTTTCAGCAATGATTGATCGCATTGCAGGAAGTTATGAGAATTTTGCTGATCAACTAATAGTTGTGAGCGGTCAAGAAATTTTACAGGCTAAGCAATGAGAAAGTCTCGATTTAGTCGTCAAAATTTTACGCCTATTAGCAGCATTAACGTTACCCCCTTTGTTGATGTTGTTTTGGTGCTTCTGATTGTATTTATGATTTCTGCTCCCCTAATAAATGTGGGCGTTGAAGTTTCTTTGCCTAAAACAAAAGCTGCTCCGATAAAAGAGAAAAGCGAACCTGTTGTGATTAGTTATCAAAAAAATGGAAATATATATATTCAAGAAAAGAAGACAACCTTTGCTAAACTTATTCCTCAGTTAAAAACTATTATAGAAAAAAAGCCAAAAACTGAAATTTTTATCCGTGGTGATAAAGGATTGAGTTATGGAAAAATTATGGATCTTACAGGACGGCTAAGTCAAAATGGTTTTGAGCATATTTCTCTTGTTACAGATCCTATATGAGGCTTTGAATAATGCAGAGCCAATCAAAAGTTGATTACATTTTTTCAATTTTATTTCATGGCATTGTTTTAATTTGTATATATTTTGCCGGGTATTTTTCTCCTGCGCCAAAGCCTTTAGTGCCCAAGTCTATTCCCCTAAAAATAATGCCTGTTAAAGATAAGACACGCTTACAAAAGAAAATTAAAAAAACCACCAAAAAAGAAAATTTGTCTAAAAAAGATAAGGTCAAGCCTGTTCGAAGTGAGAAAACCGCTCCAAAAAATAAGCCCAAAAAAGCAGATAAACCAGAAAAAGTTTTGCCTGTTAAGGATAAAATTGAAAAAAAACTACCTACTAAAAAAGCCAAAGAAACTAAGAAAGAAGACTCAAGGCTGAATAAGGTAGATGAAAAGCCAACAAAAAAAGACACTAAAGAAAAGGATGACTTTTTTGAAGTCATGAAGACTGTTGAAGATTTAAAATCGAGCCCAGATAAAAAACCAGATATTGAAAAGAAAAAAGAAGATAAATCAGAACCTGATTTATTGCCTGATCAAGCGATAGAAGACATCCTCTCATTGTCAGAACTTGATGCGCTTAGACAGCAGATTTCATCATGCTGGCGACTGCCTGCAGGTGTTCAAGGTGCACAAAATCTTATTATTCGGCTTAAAGTTTCTATGAATAATGATCGTACTGTTCAGTCAGTTGAGATGGAAAATTCTGGACCAGAAACAAGAGATCCAGTTTTTGTTGTTGCTTATGAAAGTGCTAAAAGAGCGTTGTTTCATCCAAAATGTACACCCCTTAAACTTCCTGCAAGTAAGTTCAGTCAATGGAAAAATTTTAAAATTATCTTTAACCCTAAGGAAATGATCATATGAACAAGGTTTTTCTTCTTATTATTTTTACATGTTTTTTCATCAAAGGTGATTTTCAACTAGAAGTTACTGAGGGGCAAAGAGAGCCGTTGCAAATGGCTATGGTTTTGCAGACAAGTGCTACATCACAGCAAGAGAATCTAAGTAAAGAGCTTAGTAAAATTATTCATCTTGATTTACAAAGCACAGGACTTTTTCAGTTTTCTGATCCAAGCACGTTTTTAGAAAAATCTATTCCTCTAAATAATCGACCGCGATTTGTTGATTGGCGGCTTATTCATGTTCAGTTTGTTATAAACCTTGAAATTAGTCTTACTAATGACAACAAGGTAAGAATTAGTTATCGGTTGTGGGATGCTTTAACAGAGCAACTTCTTATTTCTTCGACGCTTGAAACAGAGCTTCGTTATCAACGACGGCTAGCTCATCTCGTTGCTGACGCTATATATAGCCGCTTAACAGGTGAAGCTGGTTATTTTGATACGCGAATTATATATGTGACTGAGGAAGCCAAAGGCCTTAAACAAAAAAAACGTTTGGCTATCATGGATCAAGATGGGAAAAACCATAAGTATCTAACCAGTGGAGAGCATATTGTATTAACGCCCCGCTTCTCTCCAAATCTTCAAAGAATAACTTATCTATCTTATGAGAAGAAAATCCCACATGTTTATGTGTATGATTTAGAAACGGGTAAGCATGATCTTGTTGGGGCCTTTCCTGGAATGACGTTTGCGCCACGTTTTGGGCCTAATGAGAAAGACCTTGTTATGAGTCAGGCTGTTGGCGGGCGAACTGATATTTATCACATTGATTTAAATACGCGCAGATTTAAGAAGCTAACCCATGGAAATTGGATTGATACATCTCCTTGTTATGACCCTAAGGGCGAAAAAATCGTCTTTAATTCAGATCGAGGAGGAACTAAGCAAATCTATGTTATGGATAAAAATGGTCGTGATGTGAAAAGGATTAGTTTTGGCTCCGGAACTTATTCAACCCCTGTATGGTCGCCGCGTGGGGATTATATTGCATTTACGAAAACAGATAAAAGGAATTTTTATATTGGTGTGATGCGACCCGATGGTTCAGGGGAAAGGCTTATTGCTACTGGATATATTGTAGAAGGGCCAACATGGGCACCCAATGGGAGAACATTGATGTTCACGCGTACAGATAAAAAACCTGGTAAACAAGCAAATGCCTCATGGGTCTATGCGATTGATATAACAGGGTTTAATGAAAGGCGTATTAAAACGCCTCAGTATGCTTCTGATCCAGCTTGGTCAGCGCCTTTACCAAAATCATAAACTGAAATTCTTATAGTCTTGAAGTAGTTAGCTCTCTTCGCTTGACTTTTCTTTTTCTAGGCTTAAGTGCATAGATTTTAAAAATTGATCTGTATTATGACGCATCATTTTTAGATAGGTTGGTCCTGGTTGATCTTCCTCAGATAGCGCATCTGAGAAAATTTCTTCACCAATTTCGATACCTGTTTCTTCTGAAATCTGTTTAATTAATTTTTTGTTGGTGATGTTTTCTGTGAAAATTATTTTAATTTGGTTTTTTTTAATTGTGTCAATCAAAGATGCCATAGCTTTTGGCGATGGCTCATCTGCTGTGCTTGTTCCTACAGGTGCAAGGAACCTGAGTCCATATCGCTTACCATAATAGCCAAAAGCATCATGAGCTGTGATTATAACTCTCCTTTTTTCAGGAATTTTTTTGATCTCAGATACGATGAAATCATCAATTTCTTGAAGCTTATTGAGGTAGTCCTCATAGTTTTTTCGATAAAATTCTTTTTCTTCAGGGTCCATTGAGCATAAAGCCTCATAGATATTACGAACATAAATTTTAACGTTTTCGATATCATTCCAAGCATGAGGATCAGGTACTTCACCTTCTCCAGGGTCGTTGATCATAATGGGTTTGACCCCTTTAGTTGCTTCTAAGATTTCCCCCTTGTATCCAGAGCTTTCAATTAATCGGTGAATCCAGCCTTCGAAGCCTAAGCCATTGATAAAAACAAGATCAGCCTTTGAAATTTCGCGAACATCTTTTGGCGTGGGCTGATATGTATGTGTGTCGCTGTTAGGGCCTACAATTGAGATGACAACTTTATCTTTGCCAATTTCTCGGACTAAATCTCCTAGTATACTAAAAGTAGTAACAATTTTTAGAGACGCTGGTTTTGCATCAATTCCTTGAACATTAAAAACCAGAAAAGATAATAAAATTAAAAAATATTTAGGTAAGCTCATTTGCGCCTTTTTAAATACATTAGAACACTTCCTCTACTCCCAATGAATAGGGAGAGTAGATAAAAAATACCTGCAATCAATACTATTGCTGGTCCAGATGGAAGGTTTAAATGATATGATAGGATAAGTCCAGCATATCCTGAAATCGAGGCTATAAAAATTGTCAAGATAATGATGCTTAGTAGTTTCTGGGACCAAAAGCGAGCTGCAAGTGCCGGAAGTATCATGAGGGCCAATGATAGAAGAGTCCCCATTGCTTGAAAGCCTGAGACAAGATTAAGAACAACCAAGAAAAGAAAAATAACATGATTGCGTGTTCCTTTTCCGCCTATCATGTGAAAAAACTCTGAATCAAAGCATTCCATTATAAGAGACCGATATAAAACAGCTAAAACTGATAAGGTAATTGTTGATACACTTGCAATCACGTAAAGAGAGGCCTTGTCAATTGCCAGAGCGCTTCCAAAAAGTATATGCATAATATCAACAGAGTTGCTGCGTGTGGATATAATAAGCACACCTAGTCCAACGGAGATTAGGAAAAATCCAGCAAAACTAGCTTCTTCTTTCATCATTGTATAGCGTGAAACAATGCCAGCTAAAACAGCAACAATTAAACCGGATATGACCCCGCCTATTGCCATTGGGAGTAGAGATAATCCCATCAGGACATATCCAAGGGCTGCTCCAGGCAAGATTGAGTGCGACAGAGCATCCCCCATTAGACTCATACGACGAAGTATTAAAAAGATACCAACAGGTCCACAGCTGATTGCTAAACATAAACAACCAATAAGAGCCTTTTTCATGAAGATGTATTCAAAAGGAGCAAATAAAAAATCGTAAATCATGCTGTGTTTTCTAATAACTTTTTAAAGGCTGAAGCAATATTTTTTTCAGACATGACTTCAGCCGTTTTGCCGTTGCTTATCACTTCTTTGGCAAGCAAAACTGCATTAGGAAAAAACCTTTTCACAAGGTCAAGTTCGTGAAGAATGACAATAATTGTTTTACCTTTTTTGTGCCAATTCTGAATCATTGACAGCAAAACTTCTTTAGTATGTTCGTCAATATGAGCAAAGGGTTCATCAAGTATAATTAGTGGCTGATCTTGTAATAATAAGCGGGCAAACAATAAACGTTGGAACTGCCCACCAGACAGTGTTTCGACGAGCTGATCCTTTTGATTAGACAGACCCATTTCATTGAGAGTGTGATCAAGTTTATTAATTTGCTCTGAAGGAATAGATCGATATAAGTTTTTCTTTGAAATCAAGCCCATTGCAGCAACTTCTCGGACGGTGATTGGGAAAGAAGTGTCTAATAAAGATTTTTGAGGAACATAAGATATTTTATCGGGAGATATTCCATGTAAGTAGATACGCCCGTTTGTGGGTTGTAGTTGCCCAGTTACACACTTCATCAATGTGGATTTACCCCCGCCATTGGGTCCTATAATAGCTGTTAGGCTACCTTTAGGAAAACACAGGTTGATATCTTGTAAAGCCTGGAAGTTTCCAAACGAAACAGTGAGGCTATCAACAACTAGTTCACATTGTGAATTTGTATTCATTTAACCTATTAACCAAAAAATAATAGACCACATTAATATTATAATAGTGAGTACAATTGATAAAAGATGCTTGGAACTGAGAAAGAAAGCTGGTTTTTGTCTCATAAACTAAGTTACATACGCCTTAAAATGGCTATTTTTGCGTCAGTTTCTGTATTTCCTGACGAACTATTTTCTCAACAATTTGTGGTAAGTTATTGCTCATCCATTCTTTTAGCATTGGCTTTAAAGCTTGCACAACCAAATCTTCAATTGTCGTATTTTTTTGGTTTTCTAAAGTCTTATTTTTTGTAGATGCAAGGGTTTTGGATAGAGCGTTTATTGATTCTTTAGAATTTTTTATGGCTTCATGTGTGAGGAAGTCTTCATTTGTGTTTTCTAAGCTTATAGAATGATCAAGACTTGTATCTAAATTTATTGTTGATGAACGCATATGACTCTCATCTGTTGGTGAGAAGGCTTTTATTTCATTTGTAAGTTCAATTATCTCAGAATTTTCATAGTCTTCGACTGTATTGTTTTCAGCAGACTCATTATCGGTCGCTATAATTTTACGAATTGAAGCTAATACTTCATCCATGGACATTTCTGAAGATTTGGATTGATCTTGCTGGTTTGGACCTGTCATTAGCTAATATCTAACCTTGTTTTTCAAATTTTATATTAGCCAATACAGGATCGCTTTTCCAACCAAAAGGTGCGTACTGCCTTGGCGTTGTGTCCCAATAAGGGCTTTCTTTTACTTGTGGTAATTGTTCACTTGCAATGGATTTTTCTAAAGTCTTTGTTAAAGTTCCCATTCTTTTTAAAAGTTCGTACCCATTTAACAATGCAGCTTTTTTATTTCTGATGTAAAGATTGTTAGCTTGTGCAGCTCTGGAAATGGCTTCTAAAACATCAAGATAGCGCATTGTTCCCGCATTGTATTGTTCTTGAACGGCCTCTAGGGAAAGATCTGCGGCTTTGACTTGAGCAAGATATTTGTTTTGATTGCTCAAAGATGTCTTATAAGTTTTCCACACTTGGAAAAGCTTAAGAACAAACTGCCTACGGAAATTCATCTCATCAAGTCTTTTCTGAGCATGTGCTGTGCGTTTAGATCTAACATCTGCGTGTTTTGATCCAGTGTAGTCAAACGGTACTGTAAGTTTTAAGGCTACTGTTGCATTATCTTGGCGACTCCAGTTAACTTTATCTGGCGTTGTTGCCCCGTTTGATGAGCTCCAATTTCTTCCACCGGTAGCAGTTAGGGAAAGTTGTGGATAAATAGCAGATTCAGATACATTTGCTTGTTGCTCAGCAATTTCGACACCCAGCATTTTTGCCTTTGTTTCATAACTGTTTGCGAGCGCTGTTTCTTGAACTAAATTGAATGAATCAGGTATCGAAGGTGAGGGAATATCAATATCACTTTGATCTAAAGTCTTGCCAGTTAAAATTTCATAAGTCTTTTCAGCTACTTGTAAATCAGTTTTTTGTGCCTCAAGTTCAGCTTTAGCCTGTTCTGCTTCTGCTTTTGTTGATTCCAGGGATGTAATGCTCTCCAGGCCGTAGTCTGCGCGTATTTGCATATCGTCAGCTCTTTTTTCTAAAAGCTCTTTTTTTCTAATTGCAACTTTAAGGAGTCCGCGCGCTTCCAGAACATTTAATAATGAAGTAATTACCTCTAAAACAAAGCTGTTTTCTGCCTCTAAAAAGTTATTATTTTGTAAAATTTCGGTAAGAGTCGCAATCTCTATATTGCCGTCAATAGCGCCTCCTGAGTACAGCGTTTGAGTCAGTTCAAGGTTGGTTGAAGCGCTTGATTGAGGCACTCTGTTTTTAGTTGGTAGGCGTCTAGAGACATTGTTAACAGTGGTTCTTTGAACGGACTTGGTGTCGCTGATTGCTCCAGACCCTGAAGCTACAAGATTAATTGTGGGCCAGCGGGCTGCTTTTGCTTGAATCAGAGCATCACGGGCAATTTCTCTTTGGGTGTCAGCTAGGGGGATAGTAACTGAGTTTTTATAAGCGCTTTGAAGGCTTTCAGAGAGGATTTCTGGTTTTTTATCGTGCCCAGCTGTTGCTGTAGGCTTTGTTTCTTCTGCTGAAGCTTCAATGCACACAAAGCCTAATATAAATAAATTAATAAAAATTTTTTTTAACATTTTTTGTTGCTCAAACTTAATTGTAATATTTTATTCTTAGTACTTTGCACATGTTGGGTCAATGACTTCTGCCCAAAGATCAATTCCACCTTTCAAGCTTTTTGATTCAATTTGATGAGATAACATAATCTGAACTGCGCTTAAGCTTCTTACGCCATGGTGACAGTAAAACACAATATTTTTTTCTTTTGCAATCTCAGAGACGCGATCTGCGATTTGTCCAAGGGGTATTTTCAATGAAGGTTCTATAGTGCAGATATCAATTTCCCAAGGTTCTCTTATATCAATGAGACAAATGGATCCGTTCTTTAGTCCTGGAAGAAGTTCTGTTGGAGTTATTTCTAAAAAATTCATTCTATATTTCTAACAAAAACTTGACCTTAATGATACCCATGCTGTAGGTAAAGTTGTATGAGGCCGGATGGCAGAGTGGTTATGCAGAGGACTGCAAATCCTCGTAGACCGGTTCGATTCCGGTTCCGGCCTCCAAATTTTATTTTAAATACAGCATTTAAGTTCTTTATTTTTCCTTATATCTTTGTTAAAGACTTAAATCATAGATGGTCCCCGGTAGCTCAGTTGGTAGAGCAAGTGGCTGTTAACCACTGGGTCGCTGGTTCGAGTCCGGCCCGGGGAGCCAATAAAATCTTTCTAAGTTCCCACTAATAATGTACGTTTGTTCCCACAATTTATAGGTGTGGGCCAATCAAAAAATTTAAGTCTAACTTATCTTCTTTGGCAGGTAACTTTATTGAGTATTATGACTATACTTTATATGGTTTTTTAGCGACTGAAATTAATGCCCACTTTTTCCCGCCCTTCGCAGATGATAAAGCACTGGCATTTATAAGGGTGTATGGTGTTTTTTTTCTAGGATTCTTAGCGAAGCCTATAGGTTCTATTTTTTTATCAAAGATTGGTGATACCTATGGGCGAAAAAAAGCTTTGTTCATCAGTATTTTGGGAATGCTTTTATCAACTTGTATGATTGGGTTTTCGCCTTCTTATGAAGCAATAGGAGGCCATGCAACTATTGTTTTGATTTTTGCTCGGATGCTTCAAGGTGCTTGTATTAGCGCAGAGGGAGACGGTGTTAGGGTTTTTGCAATGGAATATTGGGGCGACAAAAAATATTGTTTAGCTAATGGTTTTGCAAGTTTGTCATGTTCAGGAGGGATTTTTACAGCCTCTTATTTAGCCAGTTTGGTTTTAGATTTTGGATTTTTCTGGCAATGGCTTTTTATTGCTGGAGGCTTTTTAAGCTTGTGTATTCTTATTTTGAGATTGACAATGGACGAGAGCCCAGACTTTGAAAGAGTTGCCTCCGAGGAGAAACCTTCTTCAAATTGGTGCGTGTTTAAAAAAAATAAAGTCTTGATTTTATACATGTCGCTTTTTGCGGGGCTTAATGGGGCAATTTATTATTATCTTGCTGTTTTCATTAATGGGTACCTTGCGGATATTCTCGGCATTATTAGTCAAGAAGCAGCTTCGCAAATCAGTAATGCTTATTTGTTTGGATATGTATCTGTCACTCTAATTTTTGGTTATTTTGCTGATAAAGTTAATAAAGTAAAATTGATAAAAATTTCTTCGATGGGGCTTATGGTAACAAATATAATCATGGTATCGTACGCTCAGGAAAATTATTATCCTTTGTATTTATTTTTTCTTATGGGTGTCTTTACTTATGGCATTGTTGTGCCAATCATGCCACTTATGATGAGTCTCACAAAAGTAACTGACCGATTTAGAGTTATCTCTATTGGGCACGCACTTGGAAGCATGATTCTTGGTGGGACCGCGCCGCTGATTGGATCTGTACTGCAAGACTTTACAAATAGCCAAACGATAACATTGGTCTATCCCTTAGTTTTATCTAGCTGTTATTTGTTAATAGCCATCCTATTTAACAGAAAAATTTTATCATCATCTACTTGACTCGTTAGCAATAAATTGATAGAAAAATAGCAGTCACTCTTTTTGAGTGCTAACACTTAAAAATACTAACTTTAAAGAGGAAAATATGAATTTTAAACCTTTACATGATCGCGTTTTGGTTCGCCGTATTGAGCAAGAATCAAAAACATCGGGCGGGATTATCATTCCGGACACCGCTAAGGAAAAACCAATTGAAGGTGAAGTGCTTGCCGTTGGGGAAGGAAGTCGTGATGAAAACGGAAAGCTCATTCAACTGACAGTGAAAAAAGGCGACAAAGTTATCTTTGGCAAGTGGTCGGGGACTGAAGTGAAAATCAATGATCAAGACCTATTAATAATGAAAGAATCCGATATTTTCGGAATCGTTCAATAACAAATTTTAAGGAGATTTTATTATGTCAGCAAAAGAAGTTAAATTTTCAACTGATGCACGCGGTAAAATGCTTAAAGGGCTTGATACCCTTGCGAACGCTGTAAAAGTTACTTTAGGACCTAAAGGTCGTCATGTCGTCCTCGACAAATCATTTGGCGCGCCTCGCATTACAAAAGATGGTGTTTCTGTTGCCAAAGAAATCACTTTGGAAGACAAGTTTGAAAACATGGGTGCGCAAATGATTCGTGAAGTTGCTAGTAAGACTAATGATCTTGCTGGTGATGGAACAACAACAGCCACCATTCTAGCCCAAGCAATTGTTCGTGAGGGTTTGAAAGCTGTAGCGGCAGACATGAACCCTATGGATTTAAAACGCGGTATTGATCTTGCAACAAACGCTGTTGTTGCAGACATTAAAAAGCGTTCTCGCCAGGTAACAACTGATGGTGAAATTTCACAAGTTGCAACAATTTCTGCAAATGGTGAAAAAGAAATCGGTGAAATGATTGCCAAAGCAATGCAAAAAGTGGGTAAAGAGGGTGTTATTACCGTTGAAGAAGCTAAGTCTCTTGAAACTGAGCTTGAGGTTGTTGAGGGTATGCAATTTGATCGTGGGTACATTAGCCCTTATTTTGCAAGCAATACAGAAAAAATGGTTTGCGAATTAGAGAGTCCCTACATTCTTCTTTACGATAAAAAGATTTCTAGCTTGCAGCCTATGCTTCCTGTTCTAGAAGGTGTAGCACAATCAGGAAAGCCACTTCTTATCATTGCAGAAGATGTTGAAGGCGAAGCGCTTGCAACATTGGTTGTTAACAAACTACGTGGTGGTTTGAAAGTATGTGCAGTTAAAGCACCTGGTTTTGGAGATCGCCGCAAAGCAATGCTTGAAGATATGGCAATTTTGACTGGTGGTACAGTAATCAGCGAAGAGACTGGTCAAAAGCTTGAAAGCGTCACTCTTGATCATTTAGGAACAGCTAAACGCATTACAGTTAACAAAGAAACAACAACGTTTGTTGATGGTGCTGGCGACAAAAAAGCAATCGAAGCACGTTGCGCCGAAATTCGTGGACAAATGGAAGAAAGCTCTTCTGACTATGACCGTGAGAAACTCCAAGAGAGGCTTGCTAAGCTTTCTGGTGGTGTTGCGGTAATTCGCGTTGGTGGAGCAACTGAAGTTGAAGTTAAAGAGCGCAAAGACCGCGTGGAAGATGCAATGCATGCAACACGGGCGGCAGTTGAAGAAGGTGTTGTCGCGGGTGGTGGATCAGCATTACTACATGCGCATGCTGTGTTCTCTAGCTTAAAGTTTGAAAACGATGACCAGCGTGTTGGAATTGATATTGTACGCCGTGCAATCCAAGCACCTACACGTCAGATTGCTCAGAATGCTGGACATGACGGGTCAATTGTTATTGGCAAAATCATGGAAAATAAAGACAGCAGCTATGGCTTTAATGCACAAACTTCTGAATATGGTGACATGTTTAAGTTTGGTGTGATCGATCCAACAAAAGTTGTGAGAACAGCTCTTCAAGATGCAGCTTCTGTTGCTGGGCTCATGATCACAACTGAAGCGATGGTTGCAGATAAGCCGGAAGATAATTCTAAACCAGCTATGCCTGACATGGGCGGTATGGGAGGAATGGGTGGTATGGGTATGGGCATGTAGCCTAAGCCATACTCTCTGTTCAATTTTATTAGAGTTTCCTTCATTAAATCCTGTCTTAAATATAAGGCAGGATTTTTTTATTTAATGTTTGTAAAACAGATTAGCTATAGACTTAATATAATTTTAGGGGCTGGCCTAGATAAGGGAGC
>DLRV01000016.1 GCA_002500565.1 Holosporaceae bacterium UBA7879 | reverse complement strand
ATTACTTGACCTATACAAGAATGACTGGTAAACCAAAACCAGTCACCCTGAGGAGCGTAGCGACGTGAGGGTCTTGTGGAGTGAAAGCAGAAGAGATTCTCACGCGGATTTTCAATCCGCTCAGAATGACGGGTTCTAGAAAGAGATCATCACGTCGGCGTGAACGCCTCCTCATGATGACGAGTGTATAAAATGAGATTCCCACAGTCGTTTCACTCCTTCGTAAAGGGAAGGGATTTATTTAGATTGTCGGTTTATCCGTCAAGGCGTTGAGCTTGAAGCTCATCCGTTTAATAGCCCAGGACCAGAGGAAGAAAATAGCAAAGGCGCACAAAGCCAAATAAGGCGCGATAGAGATTTGCGTAGAGCCTGGAATAAGAACCAAGAGCATGCCTTGAATCCCCGAGCCACCCAGTTTACCGATACGGCCACTGAGAACATCCACAGCAGCTTTACCTTTAACCCGTAGTTCGGCATCAAGCGGAATATAAGACATCTCGCGGGTGGTGTTAAAGAAGGAGTATTTACAAGTTTTAGCGGCCAAGTTTTGTACCAAGCCGATCCAACACGATCCAGCAATGGCTGTTACACCAAATAAACCAAAGACTGGTCCGCAACTATCACCATAGATGGCAATGACAAAAAATAACATCGCCGTTGCCAGGGAGACAATGGGGGTAACCATCGCGCTGTGCCGCCAGCTAAATTTGCGAACAAAGCTAGATCCCAAAAAGCCGATAAAGAACATTAGCACAGCAAAAATAAGATTATAATCACCCATAAAAGAAAGATAGTCTTGCTTGGCTGGATACATTTCCCGCACCTGGTTCTTCCAGGTAACCTCAACAAAATTTACCGAAATGTTGTAGCTGATGCCCAAAATGGCGATATAGGCCAGATAATCTGATTTAAAAATGTACTTAAAGCTTTGTAGCAAAGACATTTTAATTTTATTCTTTTTGGCGGGCTTGCCATGATCAGGGTGATAATGCTGTGCGTCTTCAACAACATTTTTTTGCATCCAGTGATACAGACACATGATCGCCACTATGAAGAACACAGTTGAAGACATCAGGAAGTTAATTTGGCCATCAACATCATTTGGAAAAAACATCTGAACACTTTTAGTGAGACCACCGGCAATCAGCATGCCAATGGAGCTGAAACTGGCAATCAACATGTAAAAGCGGCGGGCTTGTTCAACCGGCGTAATTTGGTTGGCAAACTGCCAGAAAAGAAACGTTAGAACAATGGCTGACCACATTTCCGCCATGACATAAAGAAGGGAATAGGACCAATAGCCAATAATGGGGAAAAACCAACGAAACCTTGGATAGAGGTCTTTGTAATTTTGGAGTTGTTCCTGGCTCCAATGTAAGGCATCGAGATTAGGGTGAATTAAGAAAACAAAGATCAAAAAGAAAGTGAGGAAAACTGAGAGAATACCGTGAAATAAAGTTCGCTGTGTGTATCGGTTAGATAGCCAAGAAAAAGCAATCACAAAAATAATTGAAGCCGGAAAAACACCAAATATTTTTAGATAATTAATGACCTCGGATCCTGAACCAGCCGTGGCAACAACCAGGGTATCTTTGAGATTGTGAAGCAGCCAAAAGTTAACAACGACAAAGACATGAATAAAGTTTAGTGAAAAGAATTTGGATAGTTCGTGTGAATGAACTGGAAAGAACCGCTGGCGGGTTTTAGAGTTAAACGAGGCAGGGCGACTGGGCGTCATCTCGTGCTTTCATATTTCTGATTGTTCACTAACATTGTTTGCAGGCGTTATCAAGACAAAAAAACTGATTTACAATTAATTTTATCCACGTAATACTTCATATCAAAAGTATGTAGTATATGAAACCTTTTTTCACCGTTATTTTTGTTCTTTTTTCATGCACCCTTGCTTTTGCTGATAAAAAAAATGATCTGTCTGGGCGCATTGTTATAACGTTGCGAGGCGAAGGATTAAAGGCCAATCGCGCAGATGATGTGTTGATAAGTAAAGATCAGTGGTTCTTGAAAGCCGGCATGCCAGAGAAAGGGCCTGTGCAGAAAAAGGGTAAGAAAGAATTGATACAAGGGCAGCCAGTTGCTTTGAAAAGTTTGTTAAACGATTATGTTAATGACATGGGGAAAGTTAAAAACGTTCGTGTGTATTTTGCCGCGGTTACAGGAACGTTAAAAGATGGCGCTGTTGCGCAGGAAAATGGCGAAACATTTGTTGTGTTGGATGTTAAAACGCTTAAAGAGAAAAGCTTGAGCTGGGACTTCCAGCAGCAGTATTTAACCATGCCAGTTAAAGCCGGCGGTGGTAAAAAAGCAACGCTGATGAATGTTTATAAAATTACAGTGGAGAATGAACTGGCTACCAAAGTGGCTTCTGCCTAACCAGCGCACGAAAAGAAAACACATCAGCTGAAATAATAATATACAGCGCTGTAAATAAAATAACTGTGATGAGTGTTGTGTAAAGTGCTTTCTTTTTAAAAGAAAAGTTTTGTGGTGCGCTTTTGGCAAGGCCCTTATCACAAGCCTGTTGCGATTTAAAATTAAAGGGAAGTACCAGTAAAAGAACAACCCACCAAATCATGAAAAAAACCACAATGCCGGTTGCGATTTGCATTAGATGTCCAGATCTTCTACAAAAGAAGCATTGGTTTCGATGAATTCAAAACGTTTCTCAGGATTACGCCCCATTAGGTTTTGGACAAAGGTTTTGATGGAAATTTGATCAGGTTCGGTTGGATCTTCTTGCAGCGTTAGTTGCTCTAGGATGCGCGTTTTTGGATTCATGGTATCTTTAAGTTGATCATCATCCATTTCACCCAATCCTTTAAAGCGCAGAATATCAACTTTTTTATTTTTAAACGTTGTGTTTAAAAGGGTTTCACGCTCCTCTTCATCCGTTGCATAAACGGATGTGGTGCCTGACGTTAAGCGATACAAAGGCGGGCGCGCTAGATACAAATGCCCATTCTCAACAATTTGCGGCATTTTTTCATAAAAGAAAGACATCAGAAGCGCTGCAATGTGAGCCCCATCAACATCAGCATCCGTCATGATAATGATGCGTTCATAGCGTAAAGCATTGATATCAAAGGTTGGACCAATGCCACACCCCAAGGCTTGGAGCATGTCTTTGATTTCTTGGTTGGCCAACATTTTATCAAGGGTGGCACTGACGACATTGAGGATTTTTCCCCGCAAAGGCAGAATTGCTTGGAATTGGCGCTCCCGGGCCCGCTTGGCCGTACCACCTGCAGAGTTCCCCTCAACGAGGAAAATTTCTGATCCTTTGGACTCACGCGAACTACAGTCAACGAGTTTTCCCGGTAAACGCAGACGTTGAGTCGCAGACTTACGATCGGTTTCCTTAAGGGCTTTTAGACGTTTGCGTTCCTCTTGGTTGGCGATGCTGATGTCGAGAATCTTTTGTGATTGCGATACATTTTTTGCAAACCAATGATCAAGGTAGTCGCGCAGGGAAGCCTCAATGAGGCGCGTGGCTTTGGCTGAAGCTAGCTTTTCCTTCGTTTGACCTTGAAACTGTGGATCTTTAATAAAAATAGATAGCAAAACCTGCGCATGGCTAAATATATCATCGGTGGTAAGTTTAGCGGCTTTTTTGTTTTTAACCATCTCGCCGAAAGCACGCAATGATTTGCCAAAAACACTTTTAAAACCGGATTCGTGGGCGCCACCAAGTGGGGTGGGGATGGTGTTACAAAAACTTGTGAAGCTATCATCTTTGTCGGGGCACCAATTAAGCGCCCACTCGATGGAGCCTTCATCGTTTGCAAAAGCAACTCGGCCAGCGAAGCTGTTTTCAAGGACACAGTCTTGGTTTTTAAGTTGATCTGATAAATAATCTAACAAACCATTGGGATAGTAGATCTCTTCTTGTGAAGGCGTAGCCGTATTAGCGACAAGATCGGGATCACAGGACCAATACAGTTTTACACCCTTATAGAGAAATGCTTTGGTGTGCAAGAGCTTTAGAATTTTCTCTGGCTTAAACTGACACCCTTCTTCAAAAATTGTTGCATCAGGCTGAAAGATAATTTCAGTACCCCGCTGAAAAGGCCTTTTATCGGTGAGAGGCGTCAGGACAGTTGTTGGAATGCCTTTTGAAAATTCCTGCATGACAACTTTTTGATCACGGACAACGGTTACTTTTAGAAAGTCAGATAAGGCATTAACGACGGAAAGGCCAACACCGTGAAGGCCGCCCGCTGTTTGATAGGCGCCTTCTTTAAATTTACCGCCCGCATGTAAAGTAGTCAAAATAACTTCCAAAGCCGATTGGCTTGGGTTTTTGGGATGAGGATCAAAAGGAATACCCCGACCATTATCTTTGATGGTTAGGAAATTATTAGCGGCAAGATGAACATAAATGGTTGTGGCATGACCGGCAACAGCCTCATCCATGGCGTTATCCAAAATCTCACTGGCTAAATGATGATAAGCGCGTAGATCGGTGCCACCAATATACATTCCTGGGCGATGGCGAACGGGCTCTAGCCCCTCAAGGACTTGGATATCTTCAGCGGTATAAGCTTGTTGTTTTTGCTGGACTGGTCTTTTGAAAAGTTCTGACATAGACGGATTATACCAAGTTTAAGGTGTCTCGCAAGAATCTGTCTTCAATAGCTGTTGTTCAATAAGCGTTATGATTTCAGACAAAGCTTGTTCAGTTTCCGCTTCAGCACGGTAGGTGAGGGCAGGTTCAGTATTTGAAGCGCGGATTAACCCCCAGCCATTTGGGAAAGACAATCGAATCCCATCAATAGTGATTGTATCTAAATTAAGCGATTTGACTTTTATTTTAATATCTTCCATGGCTGCATTCTTTTCAGCATGCGTGGGATATGTAACGGTGCGCTGAGCAATTGAGTAGACTTTGGGAAGTGTTTGCCAGCGCTCTGCAAAAGGCATATTTTGATCAATTGTTAAAGCCGTTAAAGCGCTGAATAACGCATCATCAACTTGGCAATAATCATGTGGGAAATAATGGTGGCCGCTATATTCTCCAGCAAACGCAATTTTTGGATCTTTTTTTAATTGCTGCTTAATCAGGGCATGGCCCGTGGGACAGAGGATTGCTTGTGATCCAAGCTCTTTAACGTGATCAAGAATTGTTTGGCTGGACTTGACATCAACAATGATTTTTGATGATTTTTTTTGACAAATATTCTCTGCAAATAGATAGCTCAGTTTATCGCCATTCCAATAATTTCCTGCACTGTCAATAATTCCCAGTCGATCCCCATCCATATCAATCCCAAACCCCAAGTCAGCCTTTTTTTCCAGAATGGCTTGTTTAAGAGAGGTCATATTTTTTTCAACGCTGGGGTCGGGTGTGTGATCAGGGAATGAAGCATCAGGCTGAACATTAATCATATGATGCTCTCCAGGTAAATGAGAAATAAGTTTGGTAACCAAGGGCCCACAAACGCCGTTTCCTGTGTCCCAGATATAAGTCTTTGAGGGGTGCAATGACAGACCCTTAAAATGATCAAGTAAGAAAGTAAGATACTGTTCTTGTAAATAGGCACCATCTAGCGCGCGTTCATGGATTTGTTGAATAGCTTCAGGCTTTATATTGTGAAGCAATAAATGAGCCAGATCATCGCCGCACAACGGCATCCCAAAAGCATCCATAATTTTAAAACCATTATACGGGGCAGGGTTATGCGAGGCTGTGATAACAATGCTGGCAACAACGGTGCCTGGTAAATCAAAGATGTCTTTTTTCAATGTGCACACATTGACAAGCGGAGTAGGGGCAAGACCAACGTCTATCACAGAGCCACCAACTTCGGTAATGCCGGTTATCAAAGCTTGTTTAAGCTGTGGATAGGAAGGACGACAGTCATGGCCAATGATAAATACTGGTTTTGCAACAGACGGTTGCTTTTGAAAATATACTGTTAGCGTGTGCCCAAGAACGTAGGCATCTTGAACAGTTAGGTTTTGATTAAAGATACCGCGTATATCATAACGCTGGACAATTTCAGAGCATAAACGGTGGTTCTTGAAAGCTTCAAGTGAAGAGAAATAGTTATGAAAGGTGGATGAATTAGCCATATTTTTTTGCCGAAGAACCAATTGGGATGCATGTTAATCCAAGAGCCTGCGCTCTTTGGCAATCAATAATATTTCTAAGGTCAATAATTAATGGTTTTGGCTGTGATGTGGCGAGGGCTGCTAAGTCTAATGCTTTATATTCTTGCCATTCAGTAATAATAACAATGGCCTCAGCCCCTTGTAGCGCCTGCTCCAATGTTTCTGCATAAGCACTAGCCGGGATATTAAGCTGTTGTTTTGCATTATCCATTGCTTGTGGATCATGAATTTTTAGATCAAATCCAGCCTCTGCTAGTTTTTCAATAATCGGAATCGCGGGACTATCACGGATATCATCTGTTTCGGCTTTGAAGGCAACGCCTAAAACAGCAACTTTTTTTAAGGCGTGATCGTCAAGTAAACCTTGAACACGTTGGGCCATGTGTTGTTTACGTATTTCATTGGCTTTGATAACTGTATCAACAATGGTAAGAGGCGTATTGTTCTGCTTAGCCGTGAATGATAAAGCCATGGTATCTTTGGGAAAACAAGACCCGCCATAGCCTGGGCCAGATTTGAGAAAGTCAGCGCCTATTCTTTTATCCAGCCCCATGGCTCTTGCAACATCGGACACATCGGCATCTGTTTTTTCACACAGGTTTGCTACTTCATTGATAAATGCAATTTTTGTGGCAAGAAAGCTATTGCTGGCATATTTGGCAAGCTCTGCAGAGGGAAGGCTGGTGAAGATAAAAGGAATACCTTGGCGCAAAAGAGGAGCGTACACATTGCGCATGGCTTGTTCTGCCTGTTCAGAGTCCGTACCAATTACAACCCGATCTGGGTATAAGAAGTCTTGTACTGCTGATCCTTCCCGCAGAAACTCGGGATTAGAGACCATGCAAAATTCCAAGCGCGGGTTCGTTTCTTTTATTGTGCTTGCTATAGTGCGATGTGTATCAACAGGGACGGTTGATTTGGTAACAATAACCACGCCATTCTTGCTTTTATGGGCAATGGTTTCAGCGCATTTGAATACGGCTGTTAAATCGGCTTCTCCGGTTTTACAGTTTTGGGGGGTGCCAACAGCGATGAACACAATGTCTGCCTTTGCTAAAGGGAGGTCGAAGTCAGTTGTGAAAAAAAGTCGTTTTTGATCAACATTGCTGAGGATAAGCTTTTCAAGCCCTGGCTCATAGATTGGTATTTTTCCCTGCTGAAGTGATTTAACTTTTGATGCGTCAATATCGATACACGTAACTTTATGACCCAATTCAGCAAAACATGTGCCGCTTACCAAGCCAACATAGCCAGTTCCAATAACTGCAATATCCATTAACACCCCCCCGATTTTGTGAGTGTTTTAAGAATGTCATGCATTTCTGTTTTTGTATCAATACGATTTAAAGCCAGAGAAATTGAGGCATTGATAAGACCAAGCTTTGTGCCGCAATCAAAACGTTGACCTTCAAATTCATATCCAACCAAAGGCGTTCCCTTTTGCCGGGTTTGTTCGATGGCATCTGTTAATTGAATTTCATTATTACGACCGGTTTTTAAGGTTTCAAGCTCTTTGAAGATGCTGCCTTCAAGAATATATCGCCCAATCACAGCTTTATTAGAGGGTGCTTGATCCAAAGTTGGCTTTTCAACAATTTGTTTTGCCTCAATTAATTGCCCATCTTGAGTGCCGCATTTAATCACGCCATATTGATGCACTTGATCATCCGGGACTTGCTGAATAGCTACCATATTTTGCCCAGGTTTGTAAGCTTCAATCATTTGTTTCAGACAAGGCGTTTGTGCGCTTATAAGATCATCGGCAAGCAAAATAGCTACAGGCTCATCGCCAATAAAGTTTCGCGCACACCAGACAGCGTGGCCTAACCCTAAAGGCATTTGCTGGCGGATATAACATATTTTTCCTGGATCAAAAACTACACGATCTATGTTTTCAATCAAGGCTTCATTATTTTGTTTCTCTAGCTCTGTATTCAGTTCGTAGCTATAGTCAAAGTGATCTTGAATAACGGTTTTTCCGCGCCCTGTTATAAAAATGAACTCTTCAATACCGGCGGCCTGCGCTTCTTCAACAGCATATTGAATAAGAGGCTTATCAATAACCGGGAGCATTTCCTTTGGGATGCTTTTGGTAGCTGGTAAAAAACGCGTGCCACGACCGCCAACGGGAAATAGAGCTTTACGCACCTTAGTCATGATTGAGTGTCTCCTGAAACAAACAGATGAAGATAAACTAGCAAAAACCTAGGCTGATGCAAGTTTTTCCTGCAAGTCCGGGTATTTAATTTCTCTCATCAAGCTGCGTAGTTCATTGCGTGCAGCAACTTGAGATAAAGTGAGAGGTTGGTTTAGTTTTTTAAGATCAATCAGAGTCAGGCCTTTTGGAAAGAGTTCTTTAAAAATAACCCGCTCACTGAATCCTTCAAGCAAGCGAAAGGCCAAACGTTTGGAAAGCTTTTCTAAAATCTCATCAATACGCTGACGGTTATTAGAATGAATGTTGGCTAAACGGTTGCGTAATACGATCCAATCAATGCTGGTTTTATCACGAACAGCTTTATGTTTTTTTTGTTCCCATACCCATTCGGCATAAATACTGGGCCGGGTCACTTCGAAGGTTTCACTATCGATATTACTTAAAACATCTAAATCAATAAAACTATCGTTCATGGGGGTGATTAAGGTATCGGCATAAGAATGTGCATAGCGGGCCAAGTGTGTATCATTGCCCGGCGTATCAACAACAATAATATGGCAATCTTTACGATCATTAATGGCTTGATCAAAGTTTTTTTCATCATCTTCTTTTGCCTGCGCTGTTGTTGGTGCGTGGCTTTTATGAATAGCAATGTGATCTGAGAGGCTTAGATCAGGAAGATGGCTTTTTTGATAGGCCTCACGATTATTGCAATACCTGGTTAGGGTGCCTTGCCGGGCATCCACATCAATGCTGCCAACTTTATACCCCATATCCAGAAGGGCTGTGATGATGTGCATAGCGGTGGTGGATTTTCCTGTGCCGCCTTTTTCATTTCCAAGGACAATAACGTAAGGCTTCTGTGTCATAAATACTGATTAAGGTAGTTAAGTGCATATACTACATGAAATCTGGATGGGGAGGTAGATTAAAATATTTGATTTTATTGGGTATATGAAGATAATAATTTAATAACAGTTAAGGGGAAATGCTTTGGGATGCTTTGTTTTACTTTTTGTCTTTATTTTAAATATTCAGGCATTTAATCCAGATATATACAGAGATAATTCTGATTTAGAAGTTTTTTTTAACTCTGCTGGTGTTAAAATTTTAAAGGGAGATAAACTTGTCAAGCAATACGGTTACCCCGAAAAATTTTCATGCTATTCTGGTTCGGTCCCCGACCTTGAGCTTTTTTTAACACGGTATAATGAGATTTGTCGTGGAAGGTTTGAGTTAAAAGTTTCTATTGATATGGGCAGTCATATTAGAAAACAAAATATATTAAGGGAAAAAGATTTTGTAACTTTATTGCCATGGATAAATCAGGAGGTGATGGGTTCATACCTCAATAATGTTACTGGATTAAAGATTTCATTTACCAATGATTTTTCCAATGAGGTTAAATTGTGGGCGGTACATTCTTTGCTTGGGGTTCGTAAAGAAAATCATCGAGGGGCCCCCTCTGCAACCAAAGATAAATTTGAGTATATTAATCTTAGTAAGCATGCAGAAAATGGTAAAGATAAGCTTATTCCGTTTAAATCGAGCCTTTTATATGAAAGTGGGCCTCTTGCTTTAAAAACTCTTGATATTCAAGGCGCCTTTTTAACACCTGATTTAGCACGGGGGATAGCTAGCATTTTGTCTAGAACAACTTCTCAAGAAGTGGCCTTAAGATTTTTTGATAGTGACTTAAGCAGTGAATTTTTTGGTGTGTTAGAAAAGTTTCTCCATTTAAGCAAAGTTTCTGAATTAAGAATACGCTCGTGCGGATTAACCGATCGGCACTTTTTACCTTATCGTGATGGAAATTTTAATGGAAGTTTGTTTCATTTACTTAGAAATCTATCGGAAAATTGCCGGGTTTTAGAACTGTCGGGCTGGGACAGGGATGCACTGCCTTTGCCTGAAGACTATCAAGAGAAATGTGTTGAGTATTTACTTGAAGAATTTCATCAAGAAGGTGTGGAAAATCTGTTGCCAGTTGAAACTATGCTTTGGATGTTGGTTGAGTTTGAGAAACTTGAGTTTTTATCTTTAGCAGGGATGGAACTTAGTTCTATCGAATATATGGTGTTGGCTCAAGTTTTACGGGTCATACCAAAAGTAAAAAAGCTTGATTTATCTTACAATGATTTTTTTATTAAAGATGAAAAGGGGAGTGATTGGTCGCCAAAAAGTCTATTTGAGGTTTTCTTTGCGCATGAAGGTTTAGAGCATCTGGGTCTATTGGATGAGAGGGATGCATTGCCTACTGAAGAAAAGAAAAAACTGGCTGACCTAGCAAGGGAAATTCGCTCTAAGAATAAAAAACTTACGGTTTTCAATTTCCCTGAACATACACAAAGCTATCTTAGGGAATTTGTGCCTGTTTAATTATCTTTAGCCAGTAATCCATCCACCGCCCAGAACCCGTGATCCGTCATAACATACAGCAGCTTGACCAGAGGCAACACCGTATTCTGGGGTGTCAAAATGAATGAGGGCTTCAGAGGCTGAGGTGAATTCAATTGTTGCTGGCACTGGATGGTGGGTTGAGCGTATTTTTACATGACATTTCATGGGCTCAGAATCTTTACGTCCGGCGAGCCAATTAACCTCTTTGATTTTAATTGATTTTTTTGCCAAAGCTTCTTGAGGGCCAACCACAACTTCATGACTTTCTGGGCGGATATCAACCACATACAGTGGTGAGGTGTCATCCTTGCGGCCACCAATGCCCAAACCTTTACGTTGGCCAATGGTAAAGCCAATAATACCTGGGTGTGTGCCCATAATCGTGCCATCAAGATGAACGATGTTACCGGGAACAATAGACTCGGGGCGTAGCTTACGCACAAGATTAGTGTAGTTGCCGTTGGGGACAAAACAGATATCTTGGCTGTCGGGCTTATCCGCTACTTCCAAACCAAAACGTTCAGCTAAGGCTCTGGTTTCTGCTTTCTCTTGTCCACCAAGGGGAAAGCGCAAGTAGTCTAGTTGATTTTGCGTGGTGCTGAATAAGAAATAACTTTGATCTTTTGTGGGGTCTATAGCGCGGTGTAGCTCAGCGCCATTCGCACCCATCAAACGGCGGACATAGTGCCCGGTAATTAAGGCTTCAGCATTTAGATCTTTGGCTGTTTTGTACAAGTCACGGAACTTTACGGTTTGGTTGCAACGAATGCAGGGAATAGGGGTTTCGCCTTTAAGATATGAATCGGCGAAGTCATCAATCACATCTTGTTTAAAGCGGGATTCGTAATCCAAAACGTAATGCGGGAAGCCCATTTTATCCGCCACCACTGAGGCATCGTAAATATCCTGACCCGCACAACACGCGCCTTTTTTTTCTAAGGCAAGACCATGATCATAAAGTTGCAAGGTAACGCCAACAACATCATAGCCAGCTTCAACCATGAGCGCTGCAGCAACCGAGCTGTCGACACCACCAGACATAGCCACAACCACGCGAGTATCTTGCGGTTTTTTAGTAAAGCCAAGGTCTGTTGGGTTTGTTGAGTGCATAATTAGTGTATTTGTTTGATTTATATGTGGCGATAATGATCCGTTTTTTCAAGAAAAAAGCACTAAAAAGTTGCTCAAATTTGCTCTAAAAAGCCGGGTTTGGGGATCAAAACAGGCCACTTTTAGAACAAAATGAAGAGGGTGATTTTAGCCCCGTTCTTCGATCCAGGCAGCTTGAATGGCTTCTAATATTTTTTCATTGCACTTATCTGGATCGTCATTAAAATCTGGCAACTCCTGGACCCATTGCCATAAATCCGTAAAGCGAAGATACACGATATCTACATCGGGTCTGGCTTCCTCCAATTCAATGGCAATATCTTGGATGTCTGTCCACTTAAGAGACATGGTTAGTCCAACTGCATGTTACGCGTACCTTCAGGCAAGCGAACTGTGATGCCATCTAATTCATCGGTGATGATAATTTGGCAGCCAAGACGGGATGTGTGGGTTAAGCCAAAAGCAAGATCCAACATGTCTTCTTCATCTTCTGATGCTTCATCAAGTTTTTTGTACCACTCAGGATCAACCACAACGTGACAAGTGGAACAAGCCAAGCTGCCTTCACAAGCACCTTCAAGATCTATGTTATTGGCATGAGCAACTTCAAGTAGAGACAGGCCAGCTGGGGTATCAACTTCGATTTTTTTTTCATCAGGGGTTACAAAAACAACGCGGGGCATATCAACTCCATAAAATATTATTCATGTGATAATACGAATTCGGGTGAGAATCCAGCTAATTCTGTCAAGGCAAGTGCTTCTACGGTTTGAAACATTTTTTCAGCCAAAGCCACACGATTGAGTTCTGTGAGGCGATCATTTAAAACATCGCGCAATTGATGCAAATACAGAACATCTTGTGCGGCGTATGCTTTTTGGGAATCAGTTAAAGGATCTGCAGCCCAATAGCTGGTCTGGCAGGTTTTGTCTAATTGAACGTTCAAGAGCTCTGCGCACAGGTCTTTTAATCCATGCCTTGGCGTGTAAGTGCGAGCCAGCTTTGAGGCAATTTTTGTGCAATAAATATTTGGAAGGTCACATTTAAAAGCATTTACCAAATGGGCGACATCAAAACGGGCGTAATGAAAAATCTTCTGACACTTCGGGTCGGTCAAAATTTTAGTCAGAACGGGGGCGGGTTTTGGTGTAGAGTCGATTTTAACCAAATGCGCCGTGCCATCACCATTAGATACTTGGATCAAGCACAAACGATCGCGATTTAAATGCAAGCCCATGGCTTCTGTGTCTAGCGCAACAGCTGTGCCAGGATTGAAAGAGCCGGGTAAATCGTGGTTGTGCAAGTGAATGGTCATTTAGAACTGTCTTTTTTTCTTTTTAGCAAACCAGGTATTTATAGGCAAGGATGTTACTTCTTTTTTACCAAGGCCTTGAATACACCATGAAGTGTTTGAATTTCTTGTGATGTTAAACCAGCGCGTGTGAAAATATTCTGAAGATTTTGCAGCATCAAAGGCTTTTTGCCAGCTGGTTTAAAAAAATTGCATTCATCTAAAAATTGTTCCAATTGGCTTAAAAGAAAAACCAGTTCTTTTTTGGATGCTGCTTGCATTTCTTTGGCGCAAGATTGAGGTCTTTGGTAAAGGTAATGACAAACCAAAATGACCGTTTGGGCCAGATTCATCGATGAAAATGCTGGGTTAGTTGGGATTGTGATTAATTGATCAGCTAAGATCAATTCTTGATTGCTCAGTCCAGACGCTTCAGCGCCAAATAGAATGCCCATGTTATGTTGGTGGCTGGGGGTTAATTGCGGTAAATCTATCACAGGCTTTACCATATCGCGCTTGCGGGCGGTTGTAGCATAAACCATAGACAAATCAGCAATCGCTTCTGCAACAGTACTGTAGACAGTGGTTTGGCCCAAAACAGTATCTGCGCCAGCTGAGGCGGGATAAGCATCGGCATGGGGCCAGCCCTCACGGGGATCAACCAAGCGTAACTGATCAAAACCAAAATTGAGCATGGCCCGGGCAACCATACCAATATTTTCAGGGAGCTGAGGGCGAACAAGAATGATTGTGGTCATGATACTCTGGTAATGTTTGCAGCGCGTTTGAGCCGGTCATTAATGGCAATGCCAGCGCCAATGTTTGGGATAGGGCAAATGGCAATTGGCTTACCAATTTTTTCCACTTTTAATAGCAAACTGTAAAGATTGTGACTGGCTTCTATCAAGCACTCCTTGGGGCTGAGGTTATAATCACAAACCATATCGCCAAAGCCAATTAAAATTTCATCAGCGATTTTTGAGGATACGTTGATGCGTAAAGGCACGGTGGGTGCATAATGCAAATCAAGCTGACCTGGCGCTGTAATGTTTTTGGTTTTTGCATGAGTGTTCATCTTCAGACCAGTTGTTTGTTCAATTTGCTCAATGCTAAGGGTGCCAGGGCGTAGAAGCGTGGGCATATCCGATGTTGTGTCAATGATGGTTGATTCAAGGCCCATCTGGCTTTGGTCACCTTCAAGAATGGGAATGCTGGGAAAGTATTGCCGAACATGATCAGAGCAGGTGGGGCTGATACGGTTGGATACATTAGCGCTGGGGGCTACAATGGGTATGTTGACTTCTTTTAATAATTCTTGGGTGATGGGATGGGAAGGACAACGCACCGCGACTGTTGGCAGGCCAGCGCGAGCGCTATCTGTGATTTTAGACGGATCCGTTAAGGGCAAAACCAATGTCAAAGGACCAGGCCAAAAAGTGTTGGCAAGTTGTAGGGCAGCATTATTAAACTGGGCAAATTCTTGAGCTTGTTTAACAGAAGGCACATGAGCGATCAAAGGATTATGACTTGGCCGTCCTTTTAGTTCAAATATCTTTTTGACAGCTTCTGCTGAATCGGCGCGTGCACCCAGGCCATAGACCGTTTCGGTTGGAAAGGCGATAACTTGGCTGTTGAGGAGGAGCTGGGCTGCTTTATGAATGAATTGTTTGTGCATTGAATTAATATAGTTAGGGACAATTAATAAATCTAGTTTTCTCTATAGTTTCTAAATTTGTTGACAATTCAAAAGCTATGCGGAAATATTAGTTATAATAACATGGAGATTTCTTTGAAAATTCAAAAAACTTTTTTTACCTTATCTATTTTGCTAACGCCCTTTTTTACAGGTTCGGCAGAAAAGAAAAACTCAACATATACCCAAGAGCAAAATTCAGTGGCTTATACAAAAATCTCAGCAAGGCCAGGTTACTGTAAAACAGCATACTTCGGCTCGGCCCTGTGGCTTCTTCGTCAACTTTTAGTGGATTATGAACAAAACAAGTGGTTGTTAACAGGTGTATTCGGAAGCTTGAACCCAACAGGTGGATTTGCTAAATGTCTTGAAATTCTTAACCGTGAGGGTTTAAAGGATAAGCCTCAAGATGTCAAAAAAAGAGGGGAATTGGCTAAAAAACTTTTTAAGTTAAACAAAGCTCTTAGCCCCAAAGGAGGTTATCCATACATAGGTAAAATGATTGCAGGGCTGATTGATTTTGCAATGGAAGAAACACCAAAAAACAAGCTTGATTTTGACCTTATTGGACTGGGTGGTCAAGAGGTTACAATAAGACAAGCAAAAACACTCTTGATGGCGATAACAAATCCTTTAACCGGAGATCTTATTGATAATAAAGATTACTTAGCTTTTGTTTATAAAAGTTTTATAAGTGATCCGGCCGAATTTGTTCAAGCATATAATAACGTTAACGAGTCAGCCGTTGCACGTTGTGATTTAAATAATCTATCAAATTGCATGTCTAAAGCTGACAAAGCTTGTAAGCAAAAAGATCCAAAGTATTTTGCGGCTTATGTATTTGACGCTGTTGGGGAAACCAGGCTTGTTAAAACGCTAGACGGTTATTTAGCGTCAGGTAAAACATATGCTGTGCATCCAGATAAGATTTCTAAGATATTCCCAGATTATGGAGATGCTTTCTGTGTATCTAAGGTTTTAAAGCAAAATTACAAAGAGGGTGTACCCTTTGTCTTGTTAAGATAAAAAAAATTACTTCAGGGACTTGAAAGTAAAAAATCAGTGCCTATATCAAGGGTGTAGTCATCGCAACGATGGCTGCTTTTGAGAAAGGCTAATCACTTAGCCTTTGTTCATCATAGCCTCCCTGTTAGACTTGACCGGATCTTCGGATCTGGTCTTTTTTTGTAATCAATCACTCCAGTCACATGTGAGTCGAGGGATTGAATGATCTGCCCATGATTATCGATGATCGCACTGATCCCGGTGCTGGCAGCTCGGACCAAGGGAAGATTAGATTGAATAGCGCGAAAGCGACTGATCTGCACGTGTTGATGCGGGCCTGTTGAACGACCGAACCAAGCATCATTGGTTAGATTTAAAATCCATTTTGGTTTGCTTGGATTGCTGGCAACAAGGTTACTAAATAATGTTTCAAAGCAAATTTGTGGACTGAAATTTATCATGGGCCCAAGTGTGATGGTTTCTGGTTTAGAACCTGAAAGCGTTTGAATAGCGCCGCCTGCAAGGGTTTGTAGATTTATCGACAAGTATCTGCTGAGAAAGTCTGAGGCAGGCACATATTCACCAAAGGGAACCAAGTGATGTTTACGGTATTGATCAATAATCGTGCCTTCATTATTCAGGGCAATGAGCATGTTGTGAACATTTAGTGGGTCATCTTTAATGTCATTGAGAATACCTGTGATCAGATATTGCTGGGCGCTAAGGGGTTTGGTAATGAATTGAAGAAGAGAAGGCGTGAGTCTGTAGGTAAGAGCAGCCTCAGGCCAAATGATTAGATCAACAGAGTTGTAGCCTGGAGCGTATGTGAGGCGCAATATTTTTTTTAAGTTGATTTGTTGATAGTCTGGATGCCACTTGATTTTTTGCGGAATGTTAGGTTGAACAATGCGCAGACTGGGCACATCATGCATTTTAGTTGGCTTTGCAAGGCGTGATAAACCCCAAAAATAAGCCCCTAAAAATGACAAAAACAGGACTAAAATGATCAAAATTGGGCTTAAATGAGACGAAATAGCGCCTGTTTTAGACCTTTTTGAGCACCAAATATAGTAAGAACTTCCCCATAGAATGGTTAAAAACGAAAGGCCATGAATGGTGAGAGGATAGGCGATTTGGGCAATGGGAAGACTGCGGTGCCAAACATAACCAAGTAATGACCACGGAAAGCCACCAACTGGAAGATATAAAAAAGCTTCCATGAGTGCCCAGCTAAGGGCAAATAGGAAAACCCGCAGAACGCCACTGAAGCGCATCCAGGGAATCAGAGCCCATGAAGCCCCCATAAACAAAGCACAGATAGCTGGAATCCCAAAAAAGGTAAGAGGTATTAGCCAGAGAAATTGGTCAGCGTTAACGAGCAGGCAACGCGGAATCCAATAAAGGCTGATCAGAAAATACCCAAAGGCAAAAGACCAACCCAGTTTGAGCCGTTTAAATAGCTTTGAACTGGATGAATCTGGAAAGGTCAGCAGAGCAAGACTTGGAGTAATAAGCGGCGTTAAGATAAAGAAGGTGGGCTTAAGATTGGCAAGGCCAAGTAAGACACCAATAATGAATAAAAGGAAAGCATGGAACATGATTAGCCTGATTGGTATGGATCAGCGATATTGTACTGAGCAAGGAATTTTATTTCATAGGCCTCCATAACTTCAGCCTCTTCGGTTAATTCGTGATCATAGCCTAATAAATGCAAAAGGCCATGAACAAAAAGATGGATCAAATGATCTTGGTGGGATTTGTTTTGTGTTTCGGCATCTTTGATCATGGTATCGAATGACAGGATAATATCACCAAGTGAAATGGGGTGCTTCGTTAAAGCATCTTGAATAGAGTCCAGATCATCAAACTGCTGGAATGAGAGAACGTCGGTCGGCTTGTTTTTATTGCGATATTGATGGTTAAATTGTTGGATTTCATGATCATTGGTAAAGAGAAGAGATACCTCTGTTTTTGTCGAATCAATGCCGTGCTCAGCTAGAATAAAGCAGTAGATGTCTAGTAAGATGTCGTCTGATGTTTCTAAAAGTTTGTTCCAGCGGGGATCATTGATTGTTTGTATGAGATTGTTATTCATGGTTGATAATTTAACTGTAGGCCTCAATGATATCTGCAACCAAAAGATGGCGCACAATATCGGCAGATGAGAGGGGTATAAAGCCAATCTTAGAGATGTTTTTTAGACGCTTAATTGCATCTTCAAAGCCAGACTTTTCATGCTTCATAAGATCATTTTGTGTGGGATCGCCGGTAATGATCATGTGGCTGTTCTCTCCAAGCCTTGTGAGGAACATTTTCATTTGACCCACAGTTGTATTTTGAGCTTCATCAAGAATAATAAAAGCATTGGCAAGGGTGCGTCCACGCATAAATGCCAGCGGTGCAATTTCGATGGTACCTGTTTCAAGATGATGCTTAAGCCGATCAGCATCAAGCATTGCCTGCAGTGAGTCGTAAATTGGGCGGAAATAAGGATCGAGTTTTTCTTTCATATCTCCAGGCAAGAAGCCGATTTTCTCACCCGCTTCAACAGCCGGACGCGATAGGATGATACGATCAACTTCTTTCTTTTTTAAAGCTGAAACAGCCGCGGCTACAGCTAAGAAAGTTTTGCCCGTACCAGCAGGGCCAGCGCAAAAGACCATATTCTTGCTTTTGATCAGTTCAATATATTTTTTTTGCTGTGGGGTTTTAGGAAAAATTTTAAGTTTGGGGGTTTGAAAGTAAATATTTTTAATCGTTCGACCATCTTCACCACTGCTTAATTTGGCGTATACATCAATGTCTCGGTTTGTAATGAGGTGGCCTTTCTCTGCATGGTGGTAGAGTTCGTGTAATAGTTTGCTGATTTTTTCTGTAATCTCGGGCGTGGCTTGGAACTCGATTTGATTGCCCTTGTGCGATAAAGGTATCTGATAATGTTTTTCGATATACTTTAGGTTTTTATTGTTGGGGCCAACAATTTCAGAAAGAAGGCGATTGTTGTCAAACTTAAGAATGGAACGATCGATCATGCACCTACTTTTTTAATTATTATACATAGCCGTTAAACTGTTTAAAGTACTATCTGTGATTGTAACATCGTATATCTGCCCAATTTCAAGAGCTGGATTTGTGATGTGAACTCCTTGAAGATAAGGGGAACGGCCAACAAATTGGTCTTTGTGACGGCCTTTTCTTTCAATGAGCACAGGCATGGTTTGACCAATTTTTGATTGATTAAAAGCTGTTTGCTGATCCCTTAATAAGGCTTTAAGGGCGGCTAAACGTTCATCTTTAACGTGTTCTGGTACTGAGTCTGGATAAACACTTGCCGGCGTTCCGGGACGTGGACTGAATTTGAAAGAGTAAGCCTGAGCATACGTAACGCGCTCGACAAGATCCATGGTTTGTTGGAAATCAACATCCTTTTCGCCGGGAAAGCCGACGATGAAATCAGATGACAATGAGAGGTCAGGACGTGCTGCACGGAGCTCTTCAATGATTTCAAAGTATCGTTCACGGGTGTGCTGGCGATTCATGGTTTTTAAAATGTAGTCTGAGCCTGATTGAACAGGAAGGTGCAAATATGGCATCAGTTTCTCACAGGATCCATGTACCTGGATAAGTTCTTTTGTCATATCGCGTGGGTGCGATGTTGTATAACGAATGCGATCCAATCCATCAATCGTTGCAATTTCTTGAATCAGCTGCGCCATGGTCCATTCGCCCTTGCCATTGGGCGCAACACCATGATAGGCCGTAACATTTTGGCCAAGAAGCGTAATCTCGCGTACGCCTGCTTTAACCAAATGTTTTGCTTCGCTGAGCACTTCTTGGACAGACCGGGAAAATTCAGCGCCACGTGTGTAAGGAACACAACAAAAGGTGCAAAATTTATCACACCCTTCTTGGATGGTAAGGAAGGCTGTGGTGCTCTCTATAACCTCAGGAAGGGCGATTTCATCAAACTTTGATTCATGGGGGAAATCAACCTCAACGATTTTCTCTCGTTTTTTACCTTTGGGGCGAACACTATTCCGTTCGGCACGTTCAATCATTTCGGGGAGGCGGTGATAAGTTTGAGGCCCTAAAACAATATCAACATAGGGTGCGCGCCTAATAATCTCAGCCCCTTCAGCTTGAGCAACGCAGCCAGCCACAGCAATAATCATGTGTTGGCCGTTCTGTTTTTTGAGATCTTTAAAAACTTTAAGGCGGCCCAATTCTGAGAAAACCTTTTCAGCAGCTTTCTCACGGATGTGACAGGTATTAAGAATGATCATGTCACTGTTTTCTGGTGTATTGGCAAGTTCATAGCCATGCGGACGTAAGACATCTGCCATTTTGTCAGAGTCATACACATTCATCTGACATCCATATGTTTTAATAAAAAGACGTTTCTGCGTCATAAAAAAACCTGCATTAACAACCAGGTGTCATATACAGGTTTTTTCTTGAAATGTCTAGAATAGACAATGGTATTTAGGAGGCAGCTTTCTTGCGGCGGCCATTAACACCAAGGCCAATTACTTTTGCAAGCTTGCTTCTTTTTTCTGCATAGTTTGGCGCAACAGTTGGGTAGTCTGTTGGCAAGCCCCAGCGCTTGCGGTATTCTTCCACAGACATGCCATAAACAGCGCGCAAATGACGCTTGATCATTTTAAGTTTTTTACCGTCTTCAAGGCAAATGATGTGATCGTCGGTAATTGATTCTTCGATAGGCACAGCAGGGACCAGATTTGATTGTACATGCGTTGTATTGTTTCTAAGGTTGGCAACAGCTTTGTATGTTGAGGACAAAAGAGCGGGGAGTTGTTCTTGGCTTACTTCGTTATTTTTAATGTAGGCACTGACAATATCGACAGCGTAGCGGATCGTGTTTTCTTTTAAGTTTACATCGCTATTCGCGTGCGTAATACCCTTGTTCATAGAATCATTCATCATATACCCCTTAGTATTTATTATATTTTTTCTGGTTTATATATGAGGAGTTCTATTTTTTCAAGAATATATTCAGACAAATTTTCTATTTTTACGATTAAATATTAAAAAACATATCTTTCATCTTTTGAGAATTTGTTAATTACTCGCTTTTGATAACAAGTGTTTTTGGTTTCTAAGGCCACCACATCTCTGTATGATAAATTAAAAACTCACTTATCTTATGAATAGTTATCTTGAATCTGCCCTACGAAATAAAACATCTCATTATGCAGAGGCAGAGCAGCAGATGATTATGAAGGCTTATAAGTTTGCGGAAGAAGCACATGCCGAGCAAACCCGAAAGTCTGGTGATCGATATATTATTCATCCTGTTGCTGTTGCCTGTCTGTTGGCAGATATGCGTTTAGATATGTCTTCGGTCATTACGGGGCTTCTGCATGATACGGTGGAAGATACAAATGTTACTTTGAATGATATTAAAAAAAATTTCACAGATGAGATTGCCTATTTGGTTCAGGGCGTAACCAAGCTTACCAAAATTGAACTGTCTTCCCACCATACGAAACAAGCAGAGAACTTTCGTAAACTTGTGATTGCCATGTCGGAAGATATGCGGGTTTTATTGATAAAGCTTGTTGATCGCCTGCATAATATGCAAACCCTCTATCATGTAAAATCAGAGGAAAAAAGACGCCGGGTTTCTGTTGAAACAATGGAAATATATGCGCCCTTGGCGGAACGAATTGGTATGCGTAACTTGCAAGATGAACTGCAAGACCTGGCCTTTGCAGAGCTATATCCACAAGCCTATGAATCAATTCGCTTACGATTGGATACCATTGAGCGTGAGGGAATTACGCAGATTGAGAACATTGTTAACAAGCTGCGTGAAAGCTTGGTTGAAACAGGGTTGTCTGCAGAAGTGCATGGTCGCTTGAAAACGCCTTATTCTATTTGGCGGAAGATGAAAAAGAAAAATATTCTTTTTGAACAAATTTCCGATGTGATTGCCTTTCGCGTTGTGGTGTCATCGGTTGCTGATTGTTATCAAGCGCTTGGCGCCATCCATAATGAGTATGTGGTGGTGCCTGGAGCATTAAAGGATTACGTTAGTATGCCGAAGCCTAACCATTATCAATCCTTACATACAGCAGTTTACTTTGAAAATAAGCGTATTGAGGTGCAAATCAGAACCCATGAAATGCATAAAATTGCTGAATATGGTGTGGCAGCGCACTGGGAGTATAAGCAAAATGCCCATCTAAAAGAGGGGCGGCAATATAAGTGGCTGCGTGGACTGTTGGATATTTTAGAAAATGCTAATAACCCAGAAGAATTCCTAGAGCATACAAAGCTTGAAATGTTTCAAGATCAAGTTTTTTGCTTCACGACAAAGGGCGATTTGATTAGTCTTCCCAAAGGATCAACCTGTATTGATTTTGCCTATGCTGTGCATTCTGAGGTTGGTAATCGGTGTATTGGTGCCAAGGTGAATAACAAAATGATGCCCTTGCGGACTGTCTTAGGCAATGGAGATCAGGTTGAGATTATTACTTCGCAGCACCATGAGCCTTCGCCAACATGGGAGCGGTTTGTTGTAACCGGTAAAGCCCGAGCCAGTATCCGGCGTTACATACGTTCAAAGCAGCAAGATGAATTTAAAGAGCTGGGTGCAGCGATCTTAAAAAAAGCTTGTCAGCAAATTGGTGTGACGTATAAGCCAAAAGATTTTTCAGCACATTTAGAACGGTTCAAATGTAGCAATCATGATGAATTATGTGTTTTGCTGGGAAGTGGTGATTTAACTGCACGAGAAGTAATAAAGCTTGCGCATAAAGACCAATTTATAAATGCTCAGCCAGCTGATCCAGCCGAGGAAGATCCTGTCCTTAAATTGCCGCGTTCGATTAAAAAAAATCAGAAGTCCAGTTCGAAAGAAAAAGATCCGCAGGCGCTGGCGATTAAAGGCCTTATTCCAGGAATGGCAATTCGTTATGGATCGTGTTGCCATCCACTGCCTGGGGATAAAATAATTGGCGCTGTTGTTTCGGGTAAGGGGATTACTATTCATACATTGGAATGCAACAACCTAAAACATTATGAAAATAAGCCTGAAAGGTTGATTGATGTTGCCTGGGACGAAACGGAAATGGACATGTTCATTGGACGAGTGTTTATGGTTTTGAAAAACGCACCTGGGGCTTTGGGCTCTGTATCAAACATAATTGGCCATGCAAGTGGAAATATTGTGAACTTGAAAATTCTGCGCCGAATGAATGATTTCTTTGACTTGCTTGTTGATATTAATGTACAAAATGTAGAGCATTTAAACTCTATTATGGCATCTCTGCGTGCGACAACGTTGGTTAGTTATATTGAGAGGAAATAGAATTTTATCATGATATTAGGCATTGGCAGCGATTTGGTTAACCTGGAACGTATTGAGCGTATGGTCAATGAATATGGCCAACGTTTTTATGACCGAATCTTAACCCCCGCTGAGCAAGCTTGCTTGAGCGAGTTATCTGAAAAAAATAAAATCCCTTATGTTGCTAAACGGTTTGCAGGGAAAGAAGCCGTGGCAAAAGCCCTGGGCACAGGGTTTAGTGATGGTTTATCTTTTAAGGACATAGAGATCCTTAATTATAAAAATGGGCGTCCTAAAGTTGTGTTGAAGGGGGCGGCTATTGATATTTTATCGTCTTTAAATGTAGATAACAAAAAAACAGATATTGCTATAACGTTGACGGACGAGCCGCCGTATGCGCAAGCAACTGTTATTATTTCAACAAGTTGATAAAAATTTAGATTAGGTGTCATTGATGTTACTTTCCTCCTTAAATGTACAGATACCTATTTTATTGTTCCGCATGTTTATTGCGGAGCCTTTTGTTGTTAATTCACCAGCTATGTATCCTACATTTAGTGTGGGAGATTATGGGTTTATTAATAAAATTAATTATATTAAACAACCTAAAAGAGGTGATGTCGTTAGCTTTATTGGTAAGGGTGTTCCTGTGCTATATATCAAGCGCGTCATAGGTTTTCCGGGTGAAAAAATTGAATTCATAAAAGGTGTTATTTACATTAACGATAATCCATTACTCCTTGAAAGAGTCGAGGATTACACTGAGAAAACTATTCTTTTAACCCGAAAAAGGCCGCAATATATTGAGACTTTACCAAATGGGCACAAACATAAGATTTTGCGTGATGACCCTGAGGGGAATTTGCCATCCGATAATATGGGCCCTTACTATGTGCCTGAAGGGCACTATTTTATGGTGGGAGATAATCGTAATCATTCAGGCGATAGTCGCTATGATTCACCGGTTGGCTATGTGCCATTTGAAAACTTCTTGGGTCCTGCGCAATTTATTATACGTTTAACCGATCAGCTGCCTTATGCTCGATTAACTTTTCTTAAGCTTACCAGTTGATAAAAAATTTAGATTAGGAGTTCTTATGTTACGATCCGCACTTTCTTTCCTTGGCATGTTGGCGTTGGTATTTTCGCTGCGCTTTTTTGTGGCCGAGCCTTTTGCCATTCCTTCGCCCTCGATGTATCCAACATTAATTGAAGGGGACTATTTATATGTTTCCAAGTTTAACTATGGATATAGCCGTTATAATCTTCATTTATTTGGCTTGATTCGTGAGATTTTTCCAAATGCACCAAAATTGTTTGAGGGACGGATTTTTGCCAAAGAGCCAAAACGAGGTGACGTTGCTGTTTTCTTGGGCGAGCATGATTTGGTAAGATATGTGAAGCGTGTGATTGGTTTGCCAGGGGAAAAAATCGAATTTAAAAAAGGCGTGATTTACATTAACGATAAGCCACTTCCTCTGGAAAGAATTGAAGATTATAGAGGGCGAACAGTTCTTTCAACTTCTAAAACGCCGCAGTATATTGAAACCTTGCCAAATGGGTACAAACATAAGATTTTGCGCGATGACCCAAATGGTAATCTGCCATCGGATAATATGGGACCTTACTATGTGCCTGAAGGGCGCTATTTTATGGTGGGAGATAATCGTAATCATTCAGGTGATAGCCGCTATGATTCACCGGTTGGTTATGTACCATTTGAAAACTTCTTGGGTCCTGCGCAGTTTATTTTCTTTTCCATCGATTCCAGTTTTTGGGATATTTGGCGTATATGGGAATGGCCTGAAATAATCCGCTTGAAAAGGTTCTTTACGTTGATTGTATGACGCAATCCATAGCATCCCTTGCGGAACTACAAAATCGAATTAATTATCATTTTAATGATATCGGACTTTTACAAAAAGCCCTTAGACATTCAAGCCAGGTTAAAAAAAACAGCCTAAATGACTTCGAACGCCTTGAGTTTTTGGGAGATCGTGTGGTGGGGTTATGTTTAGCTGAATCGCTTTATGAAAATAACAATCAATCTAAAGAGGGCGCTCTTGCTAAAAAATTTTCTTATTTAGCGAGCCGCGAGGTAATGTCAGAAATTGCCCAGGAAATTAATTTAGGTGCCTATCTGATTGTTGCCAAAAATGATGACTTGTTGAAAAAAAATAATCAATCGGTGTTGGCAGATGCGCTGGAATCTTTGTTTGGCGCTATTTTTCTAGATGGTGGATTTGAGTCTGGGAGATGTGTTTTTAAAAAATTATGGGCCGATAAGTTTGATGATGATGCGGGAATTATTGCCTTAGAGGCAAAATCAACACTACAAGAATGGGCCCAGGCAAGGGGACTTGAGCTGCCAAAATACCAAGTTATCAATGTCACGGGTCCGGATCATGACCCGCGCTATACAGTGCGCGTTGAAGTGGATGAACGATCAATAGAGGCCGAGGGTTCCTCAAAAAAATCAGCTGAACAGTTGGCGGCAAAAAATCTATTTAACAAATTGATGAGTGGTACGTAATGGAAGAGCAAACAAAAACCTTTGCTGGATTTGTGGCTATGATTGGATTGCCCAATGCAGGCAAGTCGTCATTAATCAATGCGATTTTAGATCATAAGGTTTCCATTGTCTCACGCAAGCGGCAAACAACCCGTATGCCAATTATGGCGGCTTTATCACAAAAGCCTTATCAAATTGTTTTTGTCGACACGCCTGGGGTTTTTAAACCGAAAGGGCAATTTGAAGAGGCGATGGCCCATTCCATTGATCAAGGGATCAGCGATGCAGATGCTTTAGCGCTTATCGTTGATGCGCGCAGGCGAGATTGCTATGGCGTGAATGAAGAATTAGTGCAACAAATGCGCAACCAAAAAAAGCCTGTGATTGTGGTTTTAAATAAGTCTGACTTGTTGAAACAAACAGATCTTTTGCCAATTATTCAACAGTTCAGAGACCAGCTGCCAGAGAGTGAAATCATCGTTACTTCCGCAATACAAAAAACAGGCCTGGGGCAATTTGTTTCTGTCTTAAAAAGCTTTATGCCCGAAAGCCCCTGGTTTTATGATGATACGTGTTCAACATCGTTATCTGAAAAAATACAAGCAGCCGAGCTGACGCGCGAGCAAATATTTGATTTAATTCACGATGAAATTCCTTATCAAATCTTTGTGGAGACTGATAAGTTTGAAAAAACGAAAAAGAATGAATTGATCATTTATCAAACCATTTATGTGCAACACAAGCGCCATGTGGGTATGTTTTTGGGATCTAAAGGCCAGACGATTAAACTGATCAACCAACGGGCACGGGAGCAAATGACTGAAATTTTTGGCGTGCCGTGCCATCTGTATTTGCACGTGAAAGTTGATGCAAAGTGGCAATCCAAAAGCTTTTTCTATCAAGCTATTGGGTTGAAGGGATGAGTGGTGGTCAGTTGGCAAGACACAGGCATTCTTATTGGCAGTCGTAAGCTTGGTGAAAGTAAGCTGATTTTAACGCTGTTTACGCAGTCGAACGGGCTTGCCAAAGGGGTGCATCGCCCTTCTAAAAAAAAACAATCGGCTATATCACTGGGCGCTTCGTGTGCGTGTAACTGGCAGGCGCGCCTTGAATCACAACTTGGGCACTGGCAGCTTGAAGTTATGCGGGATCCAACAGCGCATCTTATTTTTGATCCCATCAAGATTGATGTTCTGCAATACGTATGCCAACTTCTAACAGTGGTTTTGCCCGAGCGTCATTCATATCCGGAGCTATACCAAGAGTTTGAGGTATTCTTAACACAGCTTCTAACTGAACCTATAAAGGCAATGGTTGTGTTTGAGCTGTGTATTTTAGAAAGTTTGGGATACGGGTTCACCCTTGATAGTTGCGCAGCAACAGGACAATCGGAAGAATTATATTGGCTTTCGCCAAAATCTTGTCAAGCGGTGAGTTATGCTGCTGGCTTGCCATACCAAGATAAACTCTTTAAATTACCTACGTGTATGATTGATAATAAAGGTGACTTTAAATCTGCTTTGTGGAAGACATTAACAGATAATGATGAAGTTCTTTTATTAGGACAAATAACTGAGTGCTTTATTGAGAAATATTTTGCTGGCACACCCAAGTTAACGGAACTGATTGATTTAAGAAGAATGATTTTGAGAAAGGTTTTGAAGAATGGCACAAAAAATGACTGATAAAATTGAATCAGTTCAGTTTCGCAAAGCGCTTGGCGATCGATATCTTTCCTATGCGATGTCAACGATTGTTTCGCGTTCATTACCAGACGTGCGTGATGGCCTAAAGCCTGTAACCAGACGTATTTTATACGCTATGCATGAAATGAAAATCATGCCCAGTGGTGCAACAAAGAAGTCGGCCCGGGTTGTTGGATCTGTGCAAGGCATGTATCACCCGCACGGTGATAAGGCTGTTTATGATGCTTTGGTAAGATTGGTTCAACCTTTTGTGATGCGTTATCCATTGGTTAAGGGGCAAGGTAACTTTGGTAGTATTGATGGTGATGAAGCTGCGGCTGCACGATATACAGAGGTTAAGCTTTCTACCAATGCGTTGATGTTGCTTGAAGGTATTCATGAAAATGCCGTTGCATTTAGGCCAAATTATGATGGAAGTGAGCAGGAACCAGTGGTTCTGCCGGCTGCATTTCCAAATCTTTTAGCGAATGGGGCCATTGGAATTGCTGTTGGAATGGCAACCTCTATTCTGCCGCATAATGTTGATGAGTTGTGTGCAGCAGTGATTCATCTGCTGGATCATCCAGATGCCGACCTGGATGATATTATGTCGCACATCCCGGGGCCAGATCTGCCGACCGGTGGAACCATTGTTGATGCCACTGATGTGATTAAGCATGCTTATAACACGGGTCGTGGCAGTATCAGAGTGCGCTGCCGCTATGAAATTGAACAGTTGAAGGGTGGGGGGTATCAAATTATTGTTACCGAAATTCCTTATCTTGTGCAAAAAAGCAAGCTGATTGAAAAAACGGCAGACCTTTTGTTGGCTAAAAAACTACCGTTACTAGCGGATATTCAAGATGAATCGGCTCAAGACATTCGGATTATATTAACACCAAAAAGCCGGCAAGTCGATCCAGACTTGCTTATGTCTACCTTGTTTAAGAACACAGATTTTGAAACAAGGTTATCTATGAACATGAATGTTTTGACATCTACCGGTGTGCCAAAGGTTTTGTCACTAATCGAAATTCTAAAAGAGTTTATCCAAAGCCGTTACGATATTTTGCACGCCCGAACAAATTATCGAATCGATAAAATTGCTAAACGCTTAGAAATTCTTGATGGCTTCATTATTGTTTTTGCCCACATAGACGAAGTGATTGCCATTATTCGTACAGCTGATGACCCTAAAGCTGAGATCATGAAAAAGTGGGGACTTTCAGATATCCAAACGGAAGCTATTTTGAATATTAAGCTTCGGACTTTGCAGAAGCTTGAGGAAATTGCCATACGCCAAGAGCACCAGAGCTTACTGGATGAAAAGCAAGATCTTGAAAGTCTGCTTGGATCAAAAGCAAAACAAACCACCGCCATTAAGAAACAGATTTCTGATGTGCGTAAAACATTTAGCCAGCAAAAAGAGTTGGCGTTGCGACGAACAAATTTCAAGGTTGCCCCGGAAGTGACAGATATCCCGACAGAAGCCTTTGTTAACAAAGAAGCTGCGACATTGATTTGTTCTAAGAAAGGCTGGATTCGAACACTAAAAGGAACTGTTGAAACGGGAGAGGTGAAATACAAAGATGGTGATAAAGCATTTTTTGCCTCTGCTTGTATGACAACCGATAAAGCGCTGATCATGACATCAGATGGGCGATTTTATACGCTTAATATTCATGAGCTACCCTCTGGCCGTGGATTCGGTGAACCTCTGAGTGTGATTCTTGATTTGGCGGCAGATGTGAGCGTGCGGCAAATATTGATTTATTCAGAAGGACAAGCACAAGATAAATTCTTGGTTGCGGCAAGTGATGGGCGCGGCTTCCTTATTAATAAAGGGGATTTGATTGCGCAAACCAGAAATGGGCGACAGGTTTTGAATATAAGTGGGGAAACGCAAGCCTTGCTTTGTAAAGCTGTGACAGGTGACTATATAGCTGTTGTTGGTGATAATCGCCGCTTGGTTATTTTTAAGGTAGATGAACTGCCAACAATGAGCAAAGGTCGGGGTATTACTTTGCAAAAATATCGCAGCGGTGTTCTTTCAGATGTAGCATTTTTTAGTGAAGAAGAAGGGTTAAGCTGGCAGATAGGCAAAAGAACATATCAATTTGAAGATTGGCGTGAATGGATTTCCAAACGGGGGCTTGCCGGCCGTTTTGTGCCAGCTGGTTTTCCACGCGCAACGAAATTTAGTTCATAAATAATCCCTAGAAATCATTGGAATTGTTGCGTCATTATCTTAAAAAGTTTAAGTTAAGGGATGGTTTTAATGACAGGGTAGGATGTCACAGTTAACAGTATCCACAGCACTTTGTGCATGCAGCTTTGGGATGGCTCCAAGTGTTTTGGAGGTTCTGCCTCTCTCGCTTACAACAAGTAGTGATATGCCGGCAGGCAATATAAATTCGGCCACGCCTTTTGCAGAAGTTATGCCCTTTGGTATGTGTGTGAGTATGGCCAACCCAGCTGTAGCTGCAGCAACGGCAGCTGCTATGGGCGTGCTGACACCGATGCCCTGCACGCCTGTAACATCCACCTGGGCTCCTGGATCACCTACCGTTATGTTAGGGGGTATGCCGGCGTTGAATAATACATCAATGGCTATTTGTGGCTTTGGGGGTGTTGTAACGATTTCATTTCCAGGGCAAGTCCAGGTCATGATTCCATGAGCAATGGTGTACTGTGAAAATTAAAAGCCTTTTAATTATTATTGCAATTCTGGGCTTGGTAAGCGTGTGCTCATATCTAGCCTATCTATATGGAACACAGGTTGAGGGCAAAGCGGTTATTCCTGTCCCACTTTCATCAGCTGAGAAACAAATCAAATCCACAAAAGAAGCAATTGCAAAGAAGAAAGCAGAATTGTCAAAGGCCGACAAAGAAAAGACAAAGGCAGATAGTAAATCTTCACAAGCCTCTAAATCTGATTCGCCCAACAGTGGCGGCGAAACCAAGCAAATCCCTGGGCAGGAAAAGGTTCAAAATAAAAATGAGAAAAAAGAAAAAAACACTGATTCCAAAGCAGAAAGCCATAAGGATGAAAACCACAAAAAAATAGAAACTGCAAAACCTGTTGAACCAAAACAGACCTCTTTAACAAATGAACAACTAAAATTGAAGCTTGAAAGATATTATAAAACAGGCAAATTGACAGAATCGCCTGTGCAAAAAAACGAAACAATCAACTATCGATTGCAACGTTACTTTATTAGGGGTGGTCTCGACAATTATGATCGCACAAAAATTTGGCATGAAATATCTTTGCATGATGAAGGGCGCAAAATTGATAAAGAAGATAAATATTCTGACCTGTCAAAACTACCTAAAAACTTTTCAGTGGAAGCAATTAGAAAATCTTATGGTGAAAAGACCCCTTTGGAGGCTAAAAACTATGCAGTTCTGATTGAAAAAGTCATCAAAAGACCGTGGTATTCACGTGTTTTTTATTAGAGGAAAAAAATGAAACTTATACAAAAATGCATATTTGCAACTGGATTCTTAACTTTAACAAGTATACAAGCAGCTCCGGTTGAAAGAGGGCTCAATCGCCATCATCTGGCAAATATGGCTGGTTTTGTTAAACCGCATGGAGTTATGAAAGCGGGTGAAAAACATGAAAAGATTGAATTGGTTTTTTCAGGCGATGTAGAAAGCCTCACACCTTTGATTCGTTACCTTGCGCAGAAACTTTTAGAGTCTTATAGAACGGGTCATGAAGATCAGCATGGATATAAGCACAAGTTAAAAAACATCGATGGGTATAAGATTACTTTGAAAGTTATAGATACCAAAGAAAGTAAAACTAAAACGCTTGATGTTCATATTGAAAGAAGGACGTTTGGGTTTTCAACGGAATATATAATGTCTAGCCATAAGGGTGGAGAAGATTGGAGCCAGCCAACGGACTTTCATTATTACAACGTTTTTGGCTTTAACGATAATCTTCGCTATCATGCTGATTTCTCATTTCTGCATCGACATCACGTTGCTCAGGAATATGAATACGTGTTACCTCTAGGGCTTCAGGGGACTGACTTTAGATTTCATTACAATTTATATCGCATTTACAAGGAAAATACACCATCTTTGGTTGATCGTTACGCGATTACAGCGGATGAGCTTGGTTTTAAGATTAGGCATCCTTTAATTGCAGATCCAAATCATGTTTTGCGTGGATTCATTGGTGTTTTGAGTTTTTTTGGACGGTTGAAATATAAAACTGAGTTTCAAAGAAATGCCCGCCATAGAATTGATAATTTATGGATAGGTGTGCATGGGAAATATATTTATGAAAAAGGGTCTGTGACTTATGATATTGACTTGCAAAAAGGAATTAGAGGGATTGGTGCTTTCAATAAGCCGACTACGGATGAAAATGCAAGCCATGGAAGCTTAACGTCATTAATTTTAAGAGCCGGTTTAGAGACAGAGCAAAAACATTCAGAAGATTTAGTATTTAACCAAGTTTTTTCATTGCAGTTAGCGGATAGAACATTACTGGCTGATCAGCAATATAACTTTGGTGGTCGTAAAAACTTCTTATTTCCATATAATGCACTTTCAGGAGACAATGGTTTTAATACGAAGCTAAACCTTAAATACACCTTCCTGCGCAATTATATTGTTGACTCTATCAATGTTGAACCTGGATTTTTATATGGGTATAACTGGAATAAACCTATTTCAGGTGTTGAAACAAAATCTCATGTTTTATGGGGGGTATACACGGCTTTAAACATTAAAGTAAAAGGCCCTTTATATGCTATGGTTTCTTATGGCGTGCCCATACGTAACAAAACAGCTTCTTTTAAGTATAAAAACAAATTTATGGTTCAAGCTGGTATTAATTTTAAATTTTAGAGAGGAAATATATCAATGAAATATTTAACTATTTTAAGCCTTGTTTTCCTTGTTTCGTGTGAAAATAAAATGTCGTATGGCCAGGGATGGCCAGAAGCAAAACAAGCAAAGCAGTTAGCCGTTATGATTCAAGCCGTTGATAATGCCAATCAAAACACACCAGTCGCGGTTGACATTGTGTATACACTGAATGAGGACTTGGCAAAAAAGCTAGGGAGTATGTCGGCGCGTGAATATTACCGTGAGCGTGATCAAATTATTCGTGATTATGTAAATGAGGTCATGATTCACAGTTGGGAGTTACCGCCCGGGCATTCAATTAAAGAAGAGGTTAATAACCTGCATCCAGATACAAAAAAAGCATATCTTTTTGCTGACTACGACATTCCTGGAACGCACCGCGCTCATTTGCCCCTATTTCAAGGATTGATGGTTCTTTTAGGTAAAACTGATTTTAAGGTTCAGCCAATAAATTAGTGCTTGGTAACAAGATAACGCCATAGCTTTTCTTGCCCAGCTTTAATTCCTATGCGAGGAGTAGCTTTGTATGCTGGGATCTCTATTCTGTCTGAAATCTGCAAACAATTCGTTTGGTTAAGGATGCGACCTGTGTCGCTTCTTTTAAGGTCTAAATGTCGACAAACTTTTCCAGGGCCATCAAGTATAATGCCATTGTTAAGTTTAAGGCCACGAATCAAGACAGCTGCAGGAGATCCGCTTGGCTCGCATGTTATGTTGAGGCAATGATGAATGCCATAAATCATATAAACATATAATAATCCAGGCCGATCAAACATGATTGCGTTGCGGGGTGTTACACCTTTGAAAGCGTGGGAGGCAGGATCATCAGAGCCTCTGTAGGCTTCTGTTTCGGTAACCACGGCGCTATGATTGTTAATCAACAACTTACACCCCAGAAGTTTTTGTGCAACCAATGGAGCTTCTTCATGAAGCCAGGGAGGCAAAGACAAAAAAATCTCTAACTTTGGCCTGTCATTAATCGATTCAGGCGCTGGGCAAAAGCCTGGCCATCATTAACGGGAATGCCATTTACAATCATTGCCTGATCAAGTAAAAGCCAGCATTCATCTTGTAGCCGCTGCTGGGCATCTTTATTGCCAACATCTTTTAACAGTTTTTGAATCAAAACATGATCAGGATTAATCTCAAGGGTTTGCTGTTGAACCGGGTTCATTTTCTGATCTTGTTGCAGCATTTGTTGCAAACGTGCACTCATGCCACCATCATCCTCAACTAAGCTAACAGGGCTTGAGCGAAGCCTTTTGGATTCACGCACATCTTTAACCGCATCACCAAGAGTGGATTTAATAAATTTGATAAGAGGTTCAATTTCAACTTTCTTATCAGATCCCTTAGGCTCTTTTTGATCGTCAAATTTCGATAAATCAACCTCAGACGAGGTAATAGAGACTAATTTATTGTCCTTGTACTCAGAAACCATGGTTGACCAAAATTCATCAACTGGATCGGTGAGAAGCAGGACATCCAGGCCACGCTCTAGAAAGCCTTCCAGGTTTGGATTGTTTTTCAAAGTTGCTAGATCAGAGCCACTTAAGTAATAAATATCTTTTTGTTCTTTGGCGAACGCCTCAACGTATTCAGCTAAGGTGATATGCTTATCCATTTTAGCTGAATAGAATAACGAGAGATCAAGCAATGTATCTTTCTCACTAGGCTCTTCATACAAGCCCTCTTTTAGAACGGCGCCAAAATTTTGCCAAAACTTCAGGTAATCATTACGGTTGTCTTTCAACTGTTTTTGAAGAGTGGACGTTATTTTTTTAACAAGTCCTTGGCGCATTTTGCGCAATCTTGGATCGTTTTGCAGAATTTCACGGCTAACGTTAACGGATAAATCTTCAGCGTCAACGATACCTTTAATGAAACGGAAGTATTTAGGGAGCAGTTCAGAGCATTTATCGGTAATAAAAACATGACGAATGTAGAGCTTTAGAGAAACTTCGCGCTTTGGATCAAAAAGATCAAAGGGCCTTTGACTTGGGATAAACAAAAGGCCTGTATAATTTAGGATACCTTCGGCTGTAAAATGAAGGGTTTGCCACGGTGTATCAAAAGCCTGGCAAGTGCTGTGATAAAAAGATTCATAATCTTTTGCTGTGATATCCTTTTTAGGTATTGTCCAGATTGGTTTTGCAGCATTAACCTGTTCTGATTTATCAGCGTTGATGCCAAGGAATATTGGAATAGTGATAAAATCAGAATACGTTTTAATAATATGCTCAAGACGGCTTTTCTCTAAAAACTCTTCGGCATCTTTTTTTAGGTGGAGCGTGATTTCTGTGCCATGCGTTTCTTTTTTAGCATCCTCAATGGTGTAGCTTCCAGCCCCAGTTGATGTCCATTTATAGGCTTTTTCTTCGCCTGCTTTGCGGGTTAATACCTCAACTTTTTCCGCTACCATGAACGATGCGTAAAAACCAACACCAAATTGGCCTATCAGATTTGCAGAACTCTCTTTCTTTTCCTGAAGCTGTTTGATGAATTGACCTGTTCCTGAACGAGCAATCGTTCCAAGATTTTCTTTTAAATCCTCTTGGTTCATGCCAATACCATTATCGGTGATCAAAAGTGTTTTATCTTTTTGATTGCTGCGAACAGTAATTTTAAAATCTTCAGCAGACTTTTTTAAGGAGCTATCCGTTAAAGAGAGGTAACGTAAACGATCGCAAGCATCAGCGCTGTTTGAAATAAGTTCCCTTAAAAAGATTTCCCGTTCACTGTATAGAGAGTGCGTAACAATCTCTAAAAGGCGGCTAACTTCGGCTTCAAATTTAAAGTTCTCGCTCATGATAAAACTCCATCAATTAATTGCCTACATATATACTTAAAAAACAACTTAGAGGCAATCACCTCCATAATTTTGTAATGGCATATTTAAGTAAGTACCATTGAATCCTTAGCGCGCTTGAGATGCCTTTTACATCTTTAGATTGATCAATAAATTGTTGGTTTAAAATATAGCACAACTTTCTGAATATCGGAGGAAGAGGGGTGCTGAAAGTCTGGGTTATAGTATGTGGTGAGCGCTCAGAATAGTGAACAGACACATATAAGTTTGCCAGATTTTTAATGTCTTGGTCTGTTAATGCAGGATCTACTAAAAGATTCATTCCTTTGAAGATAAATTCAATTAGAGATGTTGAACTAATTTCTGAGGTTTTTTCTAACTCTACAGACCAAATTTTTTGTTGTTGTTTAATGAAGCTTATGAGTAGCTTTGATAGACATGAGTAATGGTTTTGCCACGTTAATTGGCACCATTTTATATTTGGGGAGGAATTTTTAATTGGGGCCGAGCCGTCTAATTGTTGTTTCCACCACTGTAATCTGGTTAGAGCCATCAAAGGTGTTGGTGCATGAATTGGGATTTTTCTGAATTCATGGCAAAGGGATAAAAGAGATAAAAAGCGTTCGGCTGTTTCTTGGTCCAGTGAAAGGCTAAGGTTGTAAAGGGTTTTTTCGCTCTGAGCGCCTTTTAAAAGATCAGTAAAAAAATCTTTTGTTTTTATCAATTTAATCCCTAGATTTTTATTAAATGCAATATTATGATACCTAAATTAATAAAGCTAGTTTTGGCTGCCAACCCTATTACCGGAGGTAACTCTATGAGCTTTCAATTGCCTGCTCTTCCATATTCTCTTAATGCCCTTGAACCTTATGTTTCGGAAAACACTCTTAATTTTCATCATGGGAAACACCATTTCACCTATGTAAATAAGTTGAATGACTTAATCAAAGGTACAAGCTTTGAAGGAATGTCATTGGAATCAATTATCAAAGAAACCTGTGGCCAAGCGGATCTTGTCGGCATTTTTAACAACGCGGCGCAAACGTGTAACCATACTTTTCTCTGGAAATCGATGAAACCAAAAGGTGGCGGTGTGCCCACTGGTGAGGTGTTGGAAAAGATTGAAGAGGCATTCGAAACATACGAAGACTTTAAAAATGAGTTTGTTCAAGCAGGTATGTCTCAATTTGGCAGTGGTTGGGTTTGGCTTGTGCAAAATGATGAGGGCCAGTTTAAAATTGTTAAAACAGGTAATGCTGAAACGCCTCTTAGCTGTGCAACGCAAACACCTCTTATGACATGTGATGTATGGGAGCATGCGTATTATTTAGATTATCAAAACCGTCGTAATGATTATCTCAATACATTCCTTAATCATCTTGTTAACTGGGACTTTGTTGCAGAAAACATGAAAAAATAATCTTTGGGCAGTATCCCAAAGTCCACGGAGGGTTCAATAACAACACAAAAAAAATACGATGTTGTTGTTATTGGCGCCGGTCCGGTTGGCGCAGCTCTTGCGCTTAGTTTATCTGGGAAAGGCTTGAGGGTTGCTATTGTTGAAAAGCGCTCTCGGCATGATTTGCTCGCTGATAGAGGTGATATCAGGGCTTATGCTTTATCTCATGCCACTATTGAATACCTAAAAGGTTTAAATGTATGGGGCGCGTTAGAGCCATTAAGTGAGCCTATACAAAAGATTGGCATAACCAGTGGCGAAAGCCTTAAGGAAGTTGTGTTCAAACCCCCAGCTGCGCACGCTGCAATGGGCGCAATTATACCTGCATATAGAGTGCGTCATGCATTTTTATCAAAAGTTATCGAAGATTCAGTCATTGATTTATATGATGATGTAAGTATTTCAAATCTAGATAATCCCCTAGAAAGATATGCTAAAGTTTCACTTTCTTCAGGGAAAAGACTTGATACTTTAATGGTTGTTGGAGCTGATGGCAGGACATCTGTGGTGCGCAATTTAGCGGGTCTCAAGCCTATTAATCACGACTACAATCAAAAAGCACTTATCACGGTTGTTGACCATACCGAAAATCATCAGGGTATTGCTTATGAAAAGTTTTATGCCAGTGGCCCTTTTGCCACTTTGCCCATGCCCCACACTCAATCGGGTATTGTATGGATCGGTGATTCAGCAGAAATCGATACTATTTGCTCACTAGAGGAGAATCTTTTTAAGGCCCTTTTACAAGATCGCTATGACTCAGTTGGAAAAATCACAAATGTTTCTAAAAGGATTACCTATCCTTTGCAGCTCACTTTCCTGAGTCAACTTTATCATAATCGGGTGGTTGTTATTGGTGATGCGGCCCATGCTATTCATCCCTTGGCTGGTCAAAGTCTAAATTTAGGATTTCGTGATGTTATGATGCTATCAGAGGAAATAATCTCTGCTCATCAAGTGGGAATTGATATCGGGCAAGGAACTGTTCTTAAGCAGTATCAAAAATCACGCCGATTTGATACGTTAGAATTGATCAGCACAACCCATGGTTTAAACAGTTTGTTTAGCAATAGCAACCCGCTTTTAAAACCCATTAGAAATCTTGGTCTATTCGCATTTGCAAAAGTCCCAGGCGCTGCAGCTTATGCCACAAGGCATGCTATGGGGCTTAGTGGCTATCAGACCCCACAGATTTAGAATCTTAGTAGCCCTTTGTAACGCGCAAAAGAAAGAGCGCCCAAAGCGCCTAATGCAGCAGTTGATTGGTTGAAGTCACCCCAGTGGCGACTATTCCATAGCTGGTAACTCATAGTAACTCCATAAAGTGCCGTAGCAGCATATGGATTGTAAGACCATATTTTTTGTAATAAAAGGTCGGCGCAAAAAAAACCGCCCATATAGAGCGCACCTGTAATTTCAAATTGATGACGTGCCCAAATCTTTTGCGTTGTGAAGGTAGCCTTCTGACGCCATTCAATACCTGCTTTGCGTGCTGCTTCTGAAATCACCGCTCTTTGTGCATCGTTTTGAGCCAAAAGCATGGCGAGTTTAATTTGTTCAGTCCCTGATTGAAGCATTTGAGGTAAATTAAAGGTATGAATAAGGTCAGTTCTAGTTCCTTCTTGTGGAGAGTGTAAAAGAACAGTTAAATTTTCTGTTGTGTTATCTTCGACTAGCGCTTTTTGAGCGTTTAAACTCAAGCATGTATTGTCTGGATCTACACTTGAGCCTTCATAAGTTGTTATTTTTTTTCTAGATATTTCCATAACCTCTCGCCATACAGATGAAGGAACGGTTATGTTTGTTAAATTGTCTGCACGTTCGATTTGTACATCCCTACCTTTTCTTTCAGACGTTCTAAACAGAAATCTTTCATTTCCGCTTAATTTGACAACTTGCGTCCTCGTAACAGTTCCTTCCTCAGGAGGCGCGAAGCTAAACTGTGGATCTGCATAAGCAGTTATAAAAAGAAAGAAGGCCGATAAAATAAAAGTATGTCTGATAAACATATTGTTACCCCATTAGTTATATATATACTATCAATTTATAGATACTAAAGTAAGTTTTATTTTTTAATGCTTTAATTTTTCCGTGCAATGAAAATTAAATAGAGGCATACGACAAGGTTTGCCTAACTTATTGATACTACAAACTTTCACCTGTGCTGAAAGAAGCTTTTCAGATCCTCTGAATATGGTTTGCTCGCAGACGAAAAAAGTATTTTTTTTCTCTAGTAGTTGCGTTTTTACAACAATTACATCATCCATTAAAGCTGGCTTATGATATTTAATAGTTAGTTCAGCAACAACAAATAGAAGCCCTTCTTGATATAATTCTATTTGATTTAAATTTGACTGACGAAGCATTTCTGTGCGGGCGCGTTCAAGCCACCGGAGATACTCAGCGTAAAAAACCACGCCGCCCATATCTGTATTTTCATAATAAACACGAAAAGCAATTTCATGAATGCCGTTCTTAAAAACTCCTGAAGCTGGGATCAGCAAAGATTCATTAGGCTGATTTGACATAATCTTTTCCTTTGAAAGTCAAAACACGGCCACGTGGGGTGCGTTGAACGTATCCTTGCTGAATTAGGTATGGCTCAATCACGTCTTCAATCATATCTCGTTGCTCGGATAAAAGGGCTGCAAGTGTTTCTACACCCACAGGCCCACCTTGATAATGATCTTCTATGGCCTGTAGGTATTTGCGATCGGTTTCATCAAAGCCGCAATTGTCTATTTCCAGTTGCTGTAAAGCACGATCGGCTAGTTTTTGATCAACAATCGTTTGATTCAAAACCACAGCAATATCTCGAACCCGGCGCAATAACCGCCCGGCAATCCTTGGTGTGCCTCTACAACGTTTTGATATTTCTTCTGCGCCCGTTTGATCAAGAGTCATATTAAGTTTTACAGCATTACGGGCAATAATTTTTTCTATTTCTTTTGGTTCGTAGAATTGAAGGGTAAGGGGAATGCCAAAGCGTTCGCGCAGCGGTTGGCTTAATAGGCCGGAACGTGTGGTTGCACCAATTAAGGTAAAAGGGGGAAGGGTGATTTGAATGCTACGCGCCCCAGGGCCTTCTCCAATCAAAATATCAAGTTTGCCATCTTCCATAGCTGGGTAGAGTATTTCCTCAACAGCAATTGGCAAGCGATGAATTTCATCAATAAACAAAATATCATTTGGTTGTAAGGCTGTTAGTAGCGCTGCTAAATCCCCTGCTTTTGAAATAATTGGGCCAGATGTCATTTTAAAACCAACGCCTAATTCGTGGGCTATGATTTGAGCCAAAGTTGTTTTACCAAGGCCAGGAGGACCTGACAACAAAACGTGATCTAAAGAAGATTCAAGTTTCTGGGCCGCTTGGATGAATGTGCTAAGATTTTGCGTGATTTTTTCTTGGCCGATAAAGTCATTAAAAGATTTAGGGCGCAAAGCTGGGTTGCGCTCAGGGTCTATATCCTCTGGCAAACGATCAGCTTTTAATAAATCATCAGTCATCTAGCGTCCTTGTTGGCTCAGGTGTTTAAGGGCGATTGTCACCAATTGGTCAACAGTTGCTTTTGGTTGTTCTGAGATAATTTTTTTCAAGATAGGTGTTATCAAATGCGATTTATATCCTAAAGAAACCAATGCTTGCTGCGCATCGCCATAAGCCGGTGAGGGAGAGTTATAGCCGTGAGCGCTTTCTGTAATAATAAGTTTTCCAGCTTTATCTTTCAATTCACGGGTAATACGTTGGGCGAGTTTTGGTCCAACACCGCTGGCTTGAGTTAAAGGTGTGTGATCTTGTTGTTGAATGGCTGCAATAATCGCTGATGATCCCAAGCCACTTATCAAAGCCAGGGCCATTTTCCCGCCGACGCCTTGTACATTCAGTAAAAGCTCAAATAAGTTTTTGTCTGCTTCCTCAATAAATCCGTATAAAACCATCTCCTCTTGTTTGAAGACGGTCAAAACCTCCAAAGTTAAGGTTCCGCCTGATGTCATGGCCTGATCGATGGTTTGCCTAGGAGACCAAACTTGGTATCCAACACCGCCAACATTCAAAATAAGATATTGATCGGTTCCACGAACAAACAAGCCAGTTAATTGTGCAATCATATTGAATGAATCATTTTTTCTAATGATATATGATGCTGGTGGGTAATAGCAACCGCAAGTGCATCAGCGCTGTGTTCATTGAGTGGTTGATGCGTGCCAAGAATAACTTGCACCATGTGTTGGATTTGTTCTTTTGCTGCATGCCCAGCCCCAACAACGCTCTTTTTAATTTGGTTTGGGGCATATTCAAAGCATGGAATATTAAAAAGGCCTGGGCACGCAAAAGCCACACCTCTGGCCATGCCAAGCTTTAGGGCAGAGGCTGGGTTTTTATTTACAAACGTATCCTCTATAGCTGCTGCTTTTGGTTCATATTTTTCCAATATAGCCCCTAATTCGCGATGAATTTTTGCCAGACGTTCAGTCATAGGGTTCGTTGATTTGGTCTGAATTACGCCACAATCAACAAGTTTTGCTGATGTATGTGCGCAGCTTATAATCCCCCAGCCGGTGTTAACCAAGCCTGGATCGATACCTAAAATCCGTATTTCACTCAAACCTAAGCATCCTCAGGGTCATTTTCGGGCAAAGACACATTGCAAAACACCCTCTGCACATCATCATTATCTTCAAGAAGAGAAATGAGGTTGTCTAGAGACTCTAACTGCTCATTATTTAAATCAACCATCACTTGGGGCTTCCAAATTAACGCTAATTTCTTCGGTTCTGTGTTAAGGGCCTTATGCAACACTTCACCAATTTGGTGCAATTCGGATGGCTCTGTGTAAATGATATGGATGGCATTTTGTGTTTCAACGTCGCTTGCCCCAGCTTCGAGGGCTTTTTCAAATACTGTATCAAAATCAACGTCTTTTGTTGGAAATTCAATTACTCCAAAGTGATCAAACTGAAAACTAACACTACCGGTTTCGCCTAAGTTTCCATCATTCTTATTAAATATCGTACGCAATTCAGAAGCTGTACGGTTACGATTGTCAGATAAAGCTTCAACAATGATGGCGCTGCCAGCTGGGCCATAACCCTCATAACGTACTTCTTGATAATTGGTGGTATCTTCACCGCTTGATCCTTTTTTAATCGCACGTTCCATGGTGTCTTTGGGCATATTGGCTGCACGGGCAGTGGCAATAGCTGCTCGTAAACGTGGGTTGGCACTGGGATCCGAGCCTGTTTTGGCTGCAACGGTCAGCTCACGAATGATTTTGGTAAAAACTTTGGCGCGTTTTCTGTCCTGTGCGCCTTTGCGATGCATAATGTTTTTAAACTGTGAATGTCCAGCCATGGCTCTTGAAATATTGTTATGGCGCCAATTTATAGTCTATTCGGGCAAGCGTCAATTTTTTCATCAACATATATATTTAGGCTATTTTTTTAAAAGCTGGTATGTGTTAATTTTCTTTCTAACAGGTTGGTCATAATGCTTAAAAAGTTTTCTCTTATTTGTTGTTTCTTTGCTTTCATAACAACAAGCACTGTTCAATCTCATCCAGTCAATGGAACAATGATTGATGGTGGTGGAGGCGGTGAGGACGTCCTTGACGGCGAGTTTGGCGTTTATGTTGCGGCATGTGCCGCTTTTGCGACAGCAAGTTTAGCAAAATGGGTGAAAGATATTGTTAGCGAAAAAGATTTTGCTCGCAATCTAGGTCTTAAAGTTTCTGATTTTTGGTTTGGGATGGTTGATGGATGTCAACGTCCTAATAGTATTAACCAAATGCTCTCTGACCAAATGACGGTTGATATGCGCCGCATTCTTCAAGAGGCCATGGCCTATGGCTTGAAGAAGCAGCCATACGATAACAATAAATCGCAAAAATTTACACCCGGATATTTTGGGCCCGATAACCAGTACTTTGCATGGCAAAACCTTTTTCCCTCAACTTTAAATAAAGATCTTATGGCGCCAGGGTTGGTTATTTATTTTCCCGCTGATAAAGATGATTTTATCAATGTGGCTGAGTTTGTGAAAAATACAGACCGGCCTACCAATGCGCGACATCATCATGTTATTCAACAACTTTTAGAGAATCTCTTACCACCCGAAAAAAAACGTAAACCTCTTTTGGGTCAGTCGCTTGATGGATTGACCCGTGTTTTTAAATCAGGCGTTTTAAGGCCTGCTTCTTATTATGGCTATGATCTTGAGTCGCAAGAGTTAAAACCAGTTACTAATGGTGTGCAAGTTATGCGGATTGTCAATCCAGCAGATCGAGAAGGGGATATGGTTGATTTACTGGGCACGCTTGTTTACATTCCTGATCTTAATCAGCGCCAAGGCGTTAATATTGATATAACCAGTCCGCTTTTGCTCAAACCAGGAGATATGAATCATACTGATTGGTTGTATACATTACCTAATCGTCTGCGCTGGTTTTTATCCAAGAAAGATCGATTTTTTCAAGCTGGATCCCGTAGGTTGGATCTACAGAAATTTTCTGGCCCTTTAACGTACAAGCATTTAAAGGCACGCGAGAAAGAGGGAAGTGACTCCGAAGAAAAGCGCCAATTGGAACTTGAAAGGCAAGAGCGTCAAGCATTGGAACAGCAACTATATGCCTTGGAAGCAAGAAAAGATGAAGAGTTAGTCAAAGTTTATGAAGAAAACAAAAAACGATTAGAAAGACTAAGTCAATTGTTAGCTGAGAAAGACGCTTTAGAAAGAGCAAGGCAATTTGATCTGGAAACAGGAGGGGCACGCTTTGCATATCAACCGCGACCATCTAGAATTCCAGTCAGAAAGGCCCGTGTTTTGGCGCGTAGAGACTCTTCACCAGAGTTGTCTGCACACAGAGCCTCGGCATCTCTTTCATCGCCTCCTTTAAGGCGAACACGTTCAAGTGTTGGTCTGGGCTCGGCAGATGTTGTGTCTTTAGGCAGACGTAGATCATCTCCACCGACCATGGCAGCTGCAGAAGAAAGGATAGTGTGTGCGCAGTCGGTTCCAATTGCGCGCTCACCATCGCTAGAAGCAGTGGGTGCCGCAGCCTTTTCAGTCTCCCCACCAAGAGCCGCTAGAGGTCGCTTTACCTTAGTAGAAGGTATTGGAAGTGATGCGAGTGCAGCTGGTGAGGATGAGGTTTATGCTTATGAATCTGCTCCATGGGTTGCTGCTCATCGACCTGAACCGATGGAAGAGTGCAAAGCTCTGTTGCAAAGAGAAATTGATGAGGCAAACTTGCGCGCTGAATCTTGTCGTCGCAGAAGTTGCGAGGCTCAAGTTCAACTGGAATCACAACATGAATTAACAGCTAGAAAAATGGCAGCTCTTTCTGAAGGTGAGGGATCTTCTTCCTCTAGACCATCGTCGCCAGCTTATTCAGATTGCAGCATAGATGAAGATTCGCTAACATCAGTGATGGTTGTATAGGAGCGTGGGATGAAGAAATTATTTTTACTAATCTTGGTGGCTTGGACTGTATCACAGGGTCGGGTTGATATGCTAAGCGAGCCAGAAGTTGCCGCAATTCATTATGGGTATTCAAAATCTTCTTTAACAAATGATTTGCCGCTACAAGAAGATGAAAAATCTTCTTTTACCAAAAATAATGATCTTTCCCTTAAAGATGTGGATGCAGAAATTATCGGCCTTTCTATATCTAAAGTTAAGCAATATGGTAAGTATGCCAAAATGGCTTATATCCAACCCAAAGAAGATGGCAGCCATGAAGAGGAAATGCGCAAGTACCTTCAGCCTGGCGACAAAGTTTATTACTTTGCAACTAATATTGAAAACTCCGGCATGATTATAGAGCACGAAGATGGTGATATAACAATTGTGTATAAAGGATCAACCAGCTTAAACAATTGGGTTTCAGATTTCTGGGCTAATTTTGCTTATGATGCAAACACTGGATTTCGCGTTCATAATGGGATCATGAAAGGGTTTTATCGCACCAAAGACCAGGTGTTTAATATCTTGGATGATATAGCTAAGGCACGCCAGAAATCAACAGAAGAACTACTTGAAAAAGTTACCATAACTGGGCACAGCATGGGCGGTGGCTTAACACAACTACTCCAAGGGTATATTTTGGCTAACTATGATGTTGAAACCAGGGCTGTGAGTTTTGCGGCGCCGCGTGTTTATGATATTGCTACGGCCGAGGCGCTTGATAAAAGGCTTGCTAGCAAACATCTTAACATCTCACAAACAGGTGATCCTGTGCCTTTGGTCGCGTTGCAGGGTCTCGGCTTCCGCCATTATGGCACGCACCTTTCTCTTCCGCATATGTGGGATGCACCGCACCTCATGACAAACTATCTTCTTGCCCTGGAAATGCTTGAACAAGAGCAAGAATATCAGGGTTTTTGGCGATACTATCACTTTAAAGAAGGAACTGGGGAGCTGTGGAACCCTTACTATTACAGGGCAAAATACGTTGATCCGTATGCTCACACATCATTGAAATGGCTTAAAGATGGGACGCTGTATGGATTTTCCAATGGTTACGATTTCTTTGCTGATTATTGGACGCCCAAACAGCCTTAATCTTGATTTACCGACCACTTATAAGTTAAGTTAGCTGCGAACAATTTAGGCAGCTTTGATGACCTTTACACAGAAATCTACAAATCCATTTTTTGTTTTTAAACAAGCCTTTGCATGCTTAATTCAAAACAGAAAGCAATTTCTTAATATTGCTGCAGTGCCTTTGTTTCTTATTGGTTTTAGCCGCTTACTACAAATTATTTTTCCCAGTACTGGACAGCCAGTTTTTAGTTTTTTTACAATTATAGATTATATTTTTCAAGTCGTGTTTGCTGTAGAATGGTTGCGTTTTTTATCAAATCGGCGTGGCCTGCGTTCTGTTCTCATTCCTCAGTTCAAACGCACATATCTAACCTATGGTGTCCTCTCCCTCGGTCTTTTCTTTATTAACAGTCTTTTGATTTCAACAGTGGCTTCATTGCTTGGATCCATCATTGGCTTTGGTGTTGTGTCGTTGGTTTTATTTGGCCTTGCAACTAAGTTTTTTTATCTGTTTATGTTCGCCCGTTTATCTCCTGCTTTCGTTGGTGCGGCAACTAATAAGCTCGAGGTTATCCCAACAGCGTGGCCTAAAACACACTCTTACTGGCCTAAGCTTTTTGGATACTTGGTTTTGGTGCAAGTTGTTACTGGTATAATAGGTGCGATTGGGGCTGCACTTATTATCCTGCCAAAAGCGAGTCTAAGCACCCTTCAGCCCATGTTGCAGAACCCCATTTTGACCTTGCAATTCATGAAATCAGGGATGTGGTTCATCCAAGTCGTAAACTATATTGGGCTGGCTTTAGAACTTTACGGGATTTGGTTTTTTAATAAAACCCGTTCTTAGAAAATTAAGAACACACTAATCAAGACAATGCCTGAAGTTACCAGATAAAACAGGCAATAACTCATGATATCCCGGAGGTGCAAGCCGGCAACAGCTAACACGGGCAGGGCCCAGAAAGGTTGCAACATGTTCGTCCAGGCATCGCCCCAGGCAATGGCCATAGATGTTTTGATAATGTCAGCGCCAAGGTCATGGGCTGCTGGTATAACGATGGGCGCTTGAATAGCCCATTGCCCGCCGCCAGACGGAACAAAAAGATTCAAAACAGAGGCGCTGATAAATGTTAAGAAAGCAAATGAATCAGCTGTGGATATTTCAACAAAAAAATTAGAAATAATCTGCGCTAATCCTGATTCGCGCATGATGCCCATAATCCCAGCGTAAAACGGAAACTGCAGCAAAATGGGACCAACCTTACGTGTGCCCGTGTAAACAGCCTGTACAAAGCGTATGGGCTTTTGATGGAGGAAAAAAGCCAGCATCAAAAACATGAAGTTCACGTGATTAAGGTCAAACGTAAAGCACCCCATGGTGATTTTATTGTAGATAAACAGAAAAGAGATCCCGAATGTTATATAAGTGATCAAACGGCTGCGTTCCATTTTTGCAGCAGGAGTTGTGGAGTGTTCAGCGCTGTCGTCGTACTCGGGTTCGGGTTTAACCTCAACAGGTTTGTAGCGCTTTAGCCCACCCAGAAAATAGTTTGATCCCAGTATGGCTAAATAAACCCCAATCACAGCTGTGATATTAAGCCAATTAAAAAGCGTTTCCTCAATTGGAACAACGCGGCCGATAAGTTTTTCTGTAAAGTTCCCGGGGGTTGCCATGAGAAGGGGGATAGAACCAGAAAAGCCACCGTGCCAAACCATGAACCCACTGTAAGCTGTTGCCACCATCAATCGGAAATTAACCGTTGGCATAACAGCCACAACTTTTCGACAAAAAATGGCTGCAACCACCAGGCCAAAACCCCAGTTAAAGAGGCAACCCGTAAGCCCTAAAAGCGACGTCACAACCACGGCTTGCCGAGAGCTGGTCAAAGATTTGGCTATCTTGGTTAAAAATTTATCAACTGGCGGTGAAGAGGCTAGGGCATATCCTCCAATCAGAATCATGGCCATTTGCATGGTAAAGACACTCAGTTGCCAAAATTCATTCCCCCAGAAAACAATTAAAGTACCGGCTGACTTATCTGTTAAGCCCAGACCAAGTATGAAAATAGTAAAAGTAAGGAGAAGAGCAACAATAAATGGATCGGGCGTGTAGCGACGCAAAACTTTATCGCATCCTTGCACAATGGCATTAATCATAGTGACAAGACCTATTCTTGTTTTGAGCGTGTAAATTGCCACAAAAGGTTTCACCGTGCAATACCACAAATTTTCAATATTAATATTGCTGAAGTTCTTATTGCCATGCAAACTTAAAACCAAAGAAGCTTCTTGATGGGTTGCTTAAAGATCAAGATTCAAGCTATAGTTTGAGGTAATTTAAGGTTGTTGTGATGAGGTATATAATTCTTTTTTTAACAGGTTTTTTGTTGGCTGAGCACGGTCATGGTCTCGCTCAATCCGTTGGCCCTGGGAATCTGACTTATGGAAAGCTTATGGTGAATCCTAAGTCTTGCCAAGATGGATCAGCATCAAGGGCCATCCAGGCACTATATCAAATGCTGATGATTCCTGATTTTGAGAAAAATAAAGACCCGGCTGGGCGTTTTCGAAAGTGTGCATCGATTATCAAGAGGGAGGCTGCTAAATATTCTCGCACCCAACAGCCCAAGCATAAGTTAGATGTTTTTCTTCTTGATCTAGATAACCGCCTATTTGGCTCTTCTAGTACTCAAAGTATAGCAGGAGAACTTATTGCTTCCTTAGCTGGATATATTGCTGACAACAAGCCAAAGGCACCGTCTGTGCGGCAAAAATACGCCTTTACAATTCAAACTTCTAAAGGAAAACAAATTGTTTACTTGCCAGAAGCCATTGCGTTGTTTCAATCTCTTTACAATGTTGATTTAAACAAAGGTAAGCTTAACTTGAAAAGATCAGCATTGCTGAAAGGCATTGTGAAAAAATGGATCCAGTCTTTACCTTACCGCTCTTCACTGTCTAAAAAAGCCATGCAACGAGAGCAAAACTATTACACGCCGGCCAGAATGATTGCAAAGCTTTATGAGAAAGCGCGAAACAATACACTTGGGAACCAGAGATATAAGCATCATTTGGATGATGAAAGCATAGAAGAAGATGAAGAGGAAGTTCCAGCTGAGGCGGAGGTTGATGATGGCGATGATGCTGATCTTGAAGAAGATAAGGATTTTGATGAAGATTTTGAAGATGAGTTTAATGAAGCGCCAAACAAACCAGCTGTTCAGAAATCTTTACCAAAGCGTGTTGCTTTCAACCCAAGTCAACCCGAAGAGGACTGGCTCAAACAAGGATTCAAACGCTTGAAAGGCATTAAAACGACGACAGACGGCCGCTGGGTTTTAACAGGTGAACAAAAAAAACAAGCTCTTCAATCTTATAAGGGGTTTGTAAAATCTATTTGCTTGCCTCTTTATAAGGCTGAACGGGCTTTGTGTGTTCACTATGTTCAAAGACGTATTTTTGGCTCTAAGGTATATACTCAGCAAGCTAAGGGGTATTTCATTCAATCTTTACAGCCTTATTTACCTGTTGATTAATGCACATTCAAATCCATGCTATTAATAAGCTTAAGTCAGGCCCTGAGTATGATCTTTGTCAGACGTATCTCAAACGAATGACTTGGACAGTTAAGATCAACGAAATTCAAATTAAAAATACCCATTCTAGCAAGCAGCAGGAATCGCAGGAAATACTCAAATCCCTTTCTCCACAACAATCGCTTATTCTTTTAGATGAAAAAGGAAAGGATTTAACAACTGAGCAACTTCTCTCTCTTATCATATCCATTCATATGAATGATCATAAAATTCCAACTTTTGCTATTGGTGGTGCTGAAGGGCATACACAAGAGTTAAAGAAAAAAGCAGCCCAAACGATCTCTTTCGGTCGGCAAACTTGGCCGCATAAACTGGTACGTGTTATGCTGATTGAACAATTATATCGCTGCCAATCCCTTGCTCAGGGTCATCCCTATCACAAAGCTTAATGTTCGTTTATAAGTTTGATTGAACAAACGCTTGCTGATCCTTAGATTTTTGAGTACTCTTTGAGAAAATTTAATGAGGCATCCATGTTTAAAAACCTATCAACAATTCTATCTATTCTTGCTTTTATTCTAGCAGGTTGGGCGGCATATCAAGTTAAGAAAAAGCCCCAAGATCAAGCTACAACCTTTGGCAAGGATACAAACGCCGTTTATATTGTTGAAGAAGCTTTGAACCAAAAACCTGAGTTGGTCCTTACAGCCTTTGAGGTATACAAACAACGCATGCAGCTCAAAGAAATGAAAGAAATGAAAGAGCAGGTTGGTAAAAACAAAGCCGAAATTCTTGATCACAAAGGCGATCCAATTGGTGGAAATCCAAATGGAGATGTAACAGTTGTTAACTTCTTTGATTATCGTTGCGGGTATTGCCGCCAAGCATACGGCGTTTTGCATGAAGCTGTCAAAGAGGATGGTAATGCTAAAATTATCTACAAAGAGTTTCCAATTTTTGGTGGGGATATGATCATGTCTAAGGCAGCATTGGCAGCTCATAAACAAGGTAAGTACGAAGATATTCACCAGGCCTTCATGACATCAACGGGTAATCTTGCACCATCAGAGGTAAGAGAAATTGCCCGCCAAATTGGTCTTGATATGGATAAATTTGAGGAAGACATCAAATCTCCAGAAATTGAAAAAGAGATTAAAGAAAATCTTGAGCTGGGTCAAAAACTTAAAATCGGTGGTACTCCAACCTTTATCATTGGAGACGATGTCATTAGTGGCTTAATTGGTATTGATACTTTTGAAGAAAAAATCAAAAAACAGCGGTCTTAATTTAATCGCTTTTAAAAGCCTTTTAGGCTAATTTGAGGGGTGTTCAAATTATGAGCACCCTTTATTTTTGTGAAAAGAAAGAACAGACATGCCATCACCTGCAAATAGAAAAGCCATCCCCTGGCTCTTGGCCTGGAGCAGCATATATGCCTTAACGGTTGCGTATGCCAAAGACCTTGATCCCACGGTTGATAATTCAATCATCGTTTTTTTTAGAGCATTGTTTGGATTTTTATTTTTGGTGCCTTCTCTTTTGCAATCAGGTTTTATTTCAACGCTTATTCCCAAAAAACCATTACTCATGTTTATGCGATCCGGTTTAATGATGTTAGCCATGTGGGCAACATATCGGGCCTATCGCTCACTTGATTTATCCATTGCAACATCGATCGGCTTTACACAATCTATTATTACAACAACATTTGCCGGCTGGTTCTTGAGTGAAAAGGTGTCAATGAAACGCTGGATTGTGGTGGGCGTGGGGTATTGCGGTGTTCTTTTCTTTACTGATTTTTCAGCCAACATTGATTTTCAATTAAATATCTTGGTGGCTTTGGGCGCCAATATCGCTGCTAGTCTTGCAATTATCGTCACCAAAAAATTAACTCAAGTAGAACAAACCATCACAATTATTGCCTTTCCATTGCTGGTTATTATCTTATTTACTGGTATTTTGAATACAATTAATGGATGGCATGTTCCAAGCCTTGGCAGCATGTTACAAATTTCGCTTATTGCTGGTGGTTTTACGTATACCCAGTATGCCTATGTGCGGGCCTTGCAGCATTGTGAAGCAAGCTTTGCTGCACCTTTTGAATACTTAAAACTTATCATTGCAGTGCCAATTGGCTATTTCTACTTTCATGAAATACTCTCTATGAATAAATTAATTGGATCATTGATTATCCTTGCAAGTAATCTCTATTTACTTCGAAGCAACAATAAATCTTGATATAAAAACAGTTTTAAGCCACTATCCAGCCAATATTTATTGTTTTGATGAATTATCGTTTTCCAGAACTCATAGGTTTTTTTACCACACTTTTGATCGCTTTTGTTTTATATAATCAGCAATCACGCACGTTGCTTAAAGTGCCTGTAAGTGAAGTTATCACTGGAGGTTCAGCCCAGGATTCAGAATCTCTTGAGCAAGATGCAATCATGACTGAGGATGAAACCTCAGATGAAGGGGCCAAAGCTACACCTGATCCAGGCAACATAGATACCGTATCCAAAGTTTATAAGGTTAAGAAAGGTGATACTTTATACCGCTTTTTTATTAGGTCGATTAAAAATATAGAAGATGTGCAAAGAATCATCCATTTGCTTAATCAAAGTAAGGCGTTGAAGAAGTTTAGGGCAGGGACAGAGTTTAAAGTAACCACCGTTAAAGATGGTCCCAAATCAGGCCAAGTTCAAGAAGTGCTGTTTTATATTGATAAAACCAAAATTCTTATCATTCGAGATCTGCAAACCAATACTCTTAATCTTATTCAAAAACCACTTATTTCTATTAACCGTCTTTATCAAGGTGTTGTTAACAATAGCCTGTATTATGATGCCCAAAAGCTTGGTATCCCGGATAAAATCACCCATCAATTTGCCAGACTCCTTAGTCATAATGTGGACTTCCAGCGATCTATAAAAGAGGGAGATCCCTTTACGATTTTCGCTGAACTCTTCATAGATCCAGATACGGATAAAACCGTACCAGGTAAGCTATATTATGGATCAATTCAGCTTAAAGAAGGTAAAAAAGACCTTTATCGCTATCAAAATGAGCAAGGAACTATTCATTACTTTAGCTCTAACGCCAAAGCGGCAACGCGGTCTTTGCTTAAAACGCCAGTGCCTGGCGCACCAATTTCCAGCCGTTTTGGTATGCGTAAACATCCCATTTTGGGCTATTCTAAAATGCACCAAGGGATTGACTTTGCCGCACCGCGTGGCACCCGTGTTCTTGCCGCTGGTGATGGTATTGTTCAAAAGGCTCAATTCAATGGAGGCTATGGAAATTACATCTTGCTTAAACATTCGCCCTCTATCAAAACTGCTTACGCGCATTTAAAGCGATTTGCTAAGGGAATTCGGGCTGGGTCAAAAGTGAAGCAAGGTCAGGTTATTGGCTTTGTTGGTACAACTGGCCGTAGTACAGGGCCACATCTTCACTATGAAATTCACCTTAACAATAAAAAAGTAAACCCAAACACAGTTAAGTTGCCGACAACCAAGCAATTGTCTGCATCTGAAATTAAGCGTTTCCAAAGTCAGCGTCAAGAAATTGACTGTATGATGAAAGATGCCCAAAAAAGTGATCAGACTTTTATCACGCCTCAACAATGTCCAGATAGCGGGTCTAAGGCCAGCTAACCTCGGGCGGTAAAGACATTAGTATCGCATCAACGTTGCCATTGGTTTTCAGTCCAAACAGCGTTCCGCGATCATAAAGCAAGTTAAATTCAACGTAACGCCCACGCTTTTCCTTTAATTTTTGCCGATCTTCATCATTCCAAGGATGACTTATACGTCGCTTAACAATTATCTCAAAGGCCTTTAAGAACTGCGTGCCAACATCTTTTGTGAATTGTAAATCGTTCTGCCAAGAACCAGTGTTAATATAATCATAAAAAATGCCACCAACCCCTCGCTGCTCTTGTCTGTGGGGTAAGTAAAAGTATTCATCACACCATTTTTTAAAGCGCTTGTAATCATCAGGATCATGCTTGTCACAAGCTGTTTTAAGATGTTCATGAAATAAGGTAGTATCTTCTGAGAATGGATAGGTGGGGGTTAGATCAGCCCCACCACCAATCCATGATTTTCCTGTCACAATCAAGCGTGTATTCATATGCACAGCTGGCACATAGGGGTTTTTCATATGCGCAACCAGGGAAATACCACTTGCCCAAAAACTTGGATCATTCTCAGTTCCAGGTATATCGCCAGCAAATTTTTTATCAAACTGGCCATGTACAGTCGATATGTTGACACCAACTTTTTCAAATACTTGGCCGCGCATAAGTCCCATTTCACCGCCACCGCCACCGGGGCGGTCCCAAGGGGTTATGGTAAATTTACCAGCCGTTAGTTCAGACCCTTGGCAGTAAGCGTCTTCAATCTTTTCAAAACTATTTGTGATAGTGTCACGCAGCTGGCGAAACCACCCCTGGGCTTGTTGTTTCTCAGTAGGGCCTGCTTTCATTCCATGACCTTGGCATGTTTAATAAATACACGTACATATTGATAAGCAGACAGAAGTGAAAATAGCGTTGCAACCAATAAACTTGCATGCATCAAAAGTTCTTCAACTGGTGCTGGAATCATCAATACAGCAATGGCAATGAACTGAAGAACGGTTTTTGCTTTTCCACTTCTGGAAACAGGGACAGAAATTTTTAATTCGGCCAGTTGTTCACGTAAGCCAGAGATAAAAACTTCACGGGCAATCAGGACCAATACCATGATGGCGCTAACAATTGATTCAACTTCGCCAGCAATCATTAAGGCAACCAAGCAAGAAATCACCAAAAACTTATCCGCAATGGGGTCTAAAACCCGGCCAAACACGCTTCTTTCATCTCTTTTGCGAGCAAAATAGCCATCAAAAAAGTCCAATAGAGCGGTAGCAATAAATAAAATTAATGCTGTCCAGCCCGAAAATTTTGAATGCATTAAAATTAATACAACAATAAGTGGCGTTAGGGCGAAGCGCATTAGGGTAAGTTTATTGGCCAGTGTCATCATGTCCTCAAATTTTTAATAGCATACTGTTGTAATCGAGAAGGGGTCAAGGCATTCATCTTATTTTTTCTGTGATTCCAATATTGAAAATGATACTATAGTTTTTATTATTTCAGGGATCTAGTTTATGAAACATTTTCTCATTTTATCTACCTTATTCTTTACGTCTTTGTGCATGGCAGAAAGTTGGTCACAAAAAGCAAAAAGCAGACAAACAGAGCCTGCTATTCGCCGTAATCCCAAACAGTTTGGGGATAGCGATGCTGATTGCGTAGAACTTAAAAAGTTAAATGCGGCGCATACAAAACTAGAAAAAGATTCTTTTCACGAATCCATGGCTCTTCTGATGTTATTAAGCAAACAAGATATCAAACAGCGCTTGCAATATATTCCTAGCAGCCTATTAAAAAAATTTCTTGGTGAGATGGAAAGTACATATGTCTGGATGGAGCGTGCGGCGGGTCACAAAAAAACAGAGCCAGGCATGAAAAACCTTCTTGAAAAAATTGTTATTCCCCGCGCCAAATATCTAGTGAATGCCATTCATGAAACCCTTAACAATTACCAAAGATCCACACAAACAGACGAAGAGGGGAATTTGATTAATTCAGGTCTACGCCGTCACAGTGGCGCGGCTATAAAGAGCCGTAGATAGTTTAGAAGAGAAGCACTTTTAGTGTTTTGCAAAAAAAGCCCCTCCATCAATGGAAGGGCTAAAAATGTCGTCGATTTCTAGAATAAGTCTTTAAAAATTTCTGCTAATACCCTTTCTACTTCTTTCTTAGAAGATTGAGCCATTGTATAAAACTTATCGTATACACTTTTGTATTCTTGAAGTTTTTTTAAGCGATGATCTGATGTTTTAGCCCTATAAATATAAGCCTGGCCTGTTACAAAATTTACAATCTTGGTAATTTCACCGCTGAACGCGTCACTTTTAGAATCTCTAAAATTAATTGCTGTTAGTTGTTTTGTTTGATACATATATTCTGAAAGTTTTGCAAAAGCGTTGAAATCCCATTCAGTATACTTATAAGGTTCTTCAGCTTTATCAGAGCCACTTTCGGCAGTAAGAGAAGCAAAATGAGCAGTATAAATCTCATCAGCAGCTTGATCATTAAAGCCTAAAGTTGTAGCCGAATATTGCCCACTTATCAGAAATTGTTTTCTTGTATCAATATCTAAAGCCTGGAGTTTTTGACAGAACGCTAAATATTTCACAGGATCCATTTCGCCACCTTGATGGATTTGTGTCGTAAAGTCAGTTGAAGAGGAGCCCGCACGAGCAGCAGCCGCTGCACCACTGGGATTAGCTGTCGCAGCAGCTGCGCCACCTCCACCACCAGCTTGTGCGTCTTGTAAGGAAAGTTGAATAGCCTGCTCAATCTGACTCTGATCAAAAGCGCCATATCTTTTACTAGCTTTTTTATATTCTTCTTGCATTAATCGAGCGATTAATGCATCTGTTTCAGGGTCAACTTCATCGCCAACAGCATTAATATTGATAGCTAATATAATGGCTAGTAAAGCCAGATTAGAAAATAAAGTTTTATTCATAATTTTTTCCTTTTTTGGTTATATAGGGCGTCATATTAAAAATTCAATAGTCAATGCTTATTAATGAAGAATTTACTTTTGCAATTATTACTCTCGAAGATTTTCTTAATTTATAACTATTTTCTTGGTACAAAGTGTTTTAGTTCAGTATCCCATATTTTTACGGGATTTAAATTTACAGAAATAAAATTTAACTTATAATTATTATAATTTAAAGGATTAGAAATGAAAAATTTATCAAAATTACCAGGGCTATTTTTAGTTCTAATATGCTTTGTTCAGTTAAATGCGCTACCTAATAATTTTCCATCTGATGAAGAAATGCAAGGTCAGCTGATTCAAATGAAACAAGTTTATGAGAAACATATGAAACCTTTTACAATGGCTTATCATGATCATATAAAAAATAGACAAACTAATTATAAACATTCAGATCTTAAAACCATGTTTGATAGTCTACCAAGATGCTCTTTAACCCACCAGGGTCATGGACATTTAAATTATAGACATGACGATTTTCCGCTGCACTTTGGCCTTGGACGGGTAAATGGCAATATTGATACAGGTGCTTTTAAAGGACTTTATGATCAGCTTCAGCCTTTTATGAATTTCTTGTGTAATGATATTTTTTATTTGCCGACAACTCCACGCACTGAGAGAAAAAACAATAAGAACGCCCAAATCATTTATCCTTTTACAGATCGTCCTATCAGAGAGCAGCTTGAAATTTACAAGCAATATGTAGACAACCCTGACCTATTCAATGAGAGAATGAATCATTATCGGGGGTTGCTAGCCTAAGTTTGTGAGTCGCCAATCTTTTCTTCGCGACTAAATTATTATTTAAGCCAACTTCTGCAATCGATGTTGGTAATAACTGTTCAAATTTTTGCAGCAATTTCGGATAGGTGCTGATTAAACCATTGATCAGCACCAAACCCTGTAAACAGCTGATATTCTTCCAAACCTGGTAAAAAAAATTTTTCACCGCCCGTACCTGATTTCTTCTTGGTGGCAATAAATCTTAACCAATCATCCAAAGGGATAAGATGAAATGATTTATATTCGGTGTAGTCGTGCACATAGCGTTTGGCAAAATCAAACCCGGTATCAAAACCATCGGGTAGAGCAGCATCACCATTTTCAGTAATCTCCTTCAAATGCTGCATGACTTTCTCATGTAAAGGAATTGGTTTATCTTCCTGATCTTTCTCCAAAGCAGTTGTCCATACTTTCAATAGATCAGTTGCACCTTGTTGCCTTTCAGCTACCGCTTTGCTTTCATATCTATGATAAAAATTAGCTACAGGACAATGCAGGTCAGCATTTTGATTCATGATCTTTAAAGCTTGAGTCAGCTCTGCAATATTATAGCCAACTTCTAATTCTACCCAGGTAAAACAAGGACCCCAGCCAGCATGTGTTAGCTGGAAGGAGAGAGGATCAATTTGGGTGAGCGGTGCCACTGCAGCATCTTCATATTCAGCCAGTATTGTGTTCATAGCTGTTACACTCACAGTCATTTCAGGCGTTTCAAATCCACCCAGTACAACAAAATCTCTGGCTTTTGAAAGAGTTGAATTAGCAGTTAAAGTTCGGCTTTCCTTAACTGGCAAGTATCCAAAATATTCCTCTTTCAACTCTCTATTATAAACATCACTCAATCGCTGATCTTTGTCGGGGTCAATACCGCCGCTAATGCTAGCCTTCAATTGCTTACTACCAAAGCGATCACCCGCAATAATGTATTGGTTATCTGACTCTCGATCTTGAAAAATTCGTAAGACAGCAATGCCTGGATTACTATGAAATGTTTGCCATTTTGCTGATTCTTGATCCCAGCGCAAGCCTGAAGCCAAACTTGTTGAAAGAGTACGTGTTTCAAAGCTCTCAACCTCAGAAATGGCTTTTTGATAACTGCTAACAACAGCTAAATGCTCTTCACTCAATTCACTCGTGTCACCCGGCCCGGCCAAAAGACTAGTAAGCACAAATGTTGTTACGATCAGAGTCGTAAAACTTGTAAAGCTGAGTTGTTTTACTCGGCTAAACCAATCAAGCCGGTTGTCATATTTCAAGCTATTTCTCATTTAATATCCTTTGCATCAACGAGTTGCTGTCGAATGGTTTGCCAAAACCTTTCAAATTCTTCTGCACTTAGTAATCCTTTGGTCAGACCATGGGCGTAGGTATATTCAATCCCCAAAACGTCAATCCCTGGATCATAATCTTTAAGCGCCTGACCAATTTCTTCAATATTCTTTCGCCGATCATCAATTATTATAAAAACTTTTGGTTTTTGCTCTGTTTTTTTAAGAAAGGCTGTTATCACATCTCCCTTATTGTGTGGAGCCCGGCCGCCATTAGCAAATAAAACCCCTTTGTAATACATAGGTACTTGATTGTTATAAGGCGGGATTTCTTCTAAAGAAATTTTTTTCTGAACCAGGGCATCCTTAAATTTAAATCCTAAAATATCTAGGGTTTGGGTTCGCATCGTTTCAATAGCTTTTATCCCACTTAAAGGGCCAATAATGCTCGCGGTGAAACCAATGGGTCTGAATCCTTGTTGCTTAAACTTTTCAACAACATCTAGACTGTCAGGGTCTAAAATAGATTGTCCGGCTAACATAATTCCGTGCGTGAACATTTTTTCAATTTCCAGGGCGCTTAATCCTTTTATGATGCGTTCAAAAATTTTTTTGTGTTGCAGATAGTTTGGCAAATCCAAAGCAGGATGGTTAGCTATGGTTAAAGTTAAATCAATATCGATTGCCAGCATGGTTTTAGAGGGATCAAAATTTTTATTTGCAATAATCTGATAAACTTCCTTGAAGTTATGCGCTTGCTTGATGTCAAGTGCGTTCAACATGTTGCTGCAGAGCAGTAAAAGCAGCCCGTAAAGTAATTTCATAATTTCTCCTTATTTTTGAAGTTAGCAAATCAAGACATTGATTTGGTTAGAATCATTTTTGTTTTTAAATTTTGGGTTGAATATTGTGAGGTTAAAAAACTGAGTTTTAAGTAATTAATCACTCTTAAAAATATGTATATTTTAATACAAACTCTTTTTAAGATGATAATGTGATTAAAAATTTTAATAACATATGTTTATGAACTTATATCGTTTGTGGAATTTCTCCTTTTTATTTATGGTTTGTTTGTTGATTGGCTGTGCTGGGGAGAATTATCCCTCAGAGAGAGCAAATATCTCTCAATTAGATGGAAAACTAAAACTTCAACGCGTTATGAATTTTATTGATGCTATACGAGCAGATGATTTTTCAACAGTTAAACATTATATTGATATGGGATTAAATTTAAATGGGAACTACCCTAAAGGAGAATATCCTGCTCGGTATGCCCAAACTGCAGATATGGTAGATTTTCTAATTAAAAATGGTGCAACTGTAGATGCAGGGGGAATTTCATCTCTACCCCCCAATAGCTTTTCTAACAAATATGTTCTTGAGCGCTGGTTGTTTTATGGCGCCAACGTAAATGCTCCACAATTATATGATAAGGAAACTCCCCTAACTAATTATTTCAAAGGAATTCGAAAAGGTGTAAGCAATGCATGGTTTGAAGGTATTAAGCTTCTTATAAATAATGGAGCAGAAACCAAAGGTGCAAAAAAACAACTTGCCATAGAGAAAAGAATGGCAAAAAAATTAATTGAGCGTTACCAAGAACTCTCTCCCAATAAACGCCGAGACTATCACATTCAAAATTATCGCGGAGCCAAAAAGTTCCTTGAGAAAGATTTGGCTAGAATAGAAAAGTTGCTTACCTAGAAGGGCGATCTTTGTTAATTAGTGAATTTAAGAACACTATTTCAAAGTTTTTTCTAAGGTTGTTTGTCTTGTTAAGATTTTCCAAGATATGAGATAGATTTCTATAAAGGATGACTTATTTGAACGGGCACTTCGAATCTATCATGCGGGTTCAAAAGATCTTTTCAAATCATTTATTTGTTTGGAATCTTTTTTGTTTTTTATATTTCAGGTTGAATCTAATTATAAAAAGTCCCGAAAGTTCAGGGCTGAAAATCATATAATTGATGAGAAAGTACCATTTAAGGTTTAGTTTTTCTCAATAAGTACTCAACCAACTCCCTGAAAAAAGCTTTGCGCTGATCATTTTTCTGTTTAAGAGTTTTCAAAATATTATTTAAATTCTTATCAGGGGCAGCGTTTTGACCAAAGTATTCAGGATCATATTCAAAATGAACCCCAGATAAAGCCACGCGGCCACGCCCAAAATTCATTTTTACAATTGCTATTTTACCACTTTGGTAGGTTGCTAATGTTTCAAAATCTTTAAAGTCAGGATCAGGCTTAAAATAACAACCACCGTTGTAATAAGCATCAATAGTTTCGTGATTTTTTATCATCAATGTTTTAGCGCGAGCACCGGTAAACTTACCATATTGATAGGGATGAAGAGGTCCTATTGATTGTCCCTTAAAAAAAGCCAGTTCTCGGTCACCAATAACCTCCAGTTTGCCCCCTTTGTCAAAAACCACGCGGCGCGTTCCGTAGTAACCTCCAGCACATAGCCCCAGATAACTGCCACCATTTTTAATAAATTCTCGTATTTTTTGGTTGCCAGGGCCGTCTAATTTTTTAGCATAAAATCGATCGGCGCCCCCTGGAATTACCAAAAGATCGACCGCTTCGGTTTCTAAGAAACCGTTTTTAATTTGATCGGCATTAACAGAGGATATTTTAAAATTTTCATCAAGTTGTTGAAGTGCATGGCTCACATGTTGCAAGGTAAAATCAGTAATGCCTTCATCTTTGTAAATGGCAATATGCGATTGAGCCCAGAGCCAATAAATTGGTGATAGGATTAGTATTAGTAGAATTTTTAAGGTCATTTTATTTTGTACCTGGCTCAAAATTAACATCTAACCCATGGCTAAGCGGAATTAGTGCATCATTAACTTTATCAAAATCAAGGCTATATGATAAAAAGAAAGAAAAAATAAGGAAAGCAAAAGATAGGGCGACTTTAATACTAATTGCGTGATCAAAAAGACAAAGCATAAAAAAACTACCCAATCTTGTATCTTATACTAAAGGATGTTTTTGATGTCAATATAAAAATTAATATAAAATTAATTTATCTGGAAAAGTGAGCTCTGATATGTTGATATGGTAGCACTTCAAAACTATGATGTGCTTTCAAGCTCTTTAAAATTTTCTAGTAGATTTTTTTTCCTTAATCGCTTGTTCTTTCTGCTTTTCTACAAATCTCAAGTATCGTTTTCTATCTGCAGCTCTTTGCTGTGCGGCATATTCCAGATCTTTCTCCATTCTTAGTTTTTTCCGGGCACGATTTTTTCTAGATGCAATAGCAATTTTACTCATACTAAGAGGCTTCTGTTTTTTTGGCGATTTGGAATCTAATAAGTGTGAAGGAGTTTTACCCCTTTTTTTCTGAGTACTTTTTTCAGGTGTGTAAGAACGCGTAGAAACTACAGGTTCTTGATTTTCTAGCTTAACAAGTACGTTCCGCAGTTCTTCTGAATCCCATTCTTTTGGCTTAAAATTAATATCGAAGGCGTGTAGGTATAACGGTCTTTTTAATATTTTTTCAATGTCTTCATCAGGATTAGAATGTGTTGGAAAAATTGAAACAACAGTTAACAAGATTGATCGTAAGCAGTTATTTGTTTTAATTCTGAAAAAGATCATAAAAACAAAAGCATCCTGTTATACTTATATTGTTTTAAAATGTTCATTAAGTCAAGATAAGGTAATCTTGAGATTATGGGTAGCGAAGAATTATACTTCACAAAAAAATAACCCACCATGCTTTTAAGGCAAGGCGGGTTAAAGTGAACTAGCTTAACTAAGTAATCTTATGCTTGGGCTTGTTGTTCTGTGCCCTCTGAAGCTTCAGACTCAGCGCGGCGGCTTTCTTCTATAGCTGCTTGATCAGCCAAAATTTGACGATCTCTTTCAGCTGATAGCTTGCGGTATTCAGCGATTTTATGGCCTGTTCCAGCTGGAACCAATCGACCAATAATGATGTTTTCTTTCAAGCCGACCAAATTATCAACTTTTCCTGAAGAGGCGGCTTCAGTTAGAACCCGTGTTGTCTCCTGGAACGAGGCAGCAGAGATAAATGACTTGGTTTGCAATGATGCGCGTGTAATTCCTTGCAGCATTGGACGCGTTGTCATTAATTTCTTACCTTCATCAGCAAGTTTCTTGTTGATCTGTTTAACATCTGTCACGTCAAGAGTATCACCAACCGAGTAGGGTGAAGCACCAGGCTCAATAACTTCATGCTTTTGCAGCATTTGGCGTGTAATTACCTCAATGTGCTTATCATCAATCCGCACCCCTTGTAGACGGTAAACAGATTGAATTTCTTGCACAATGTAGTCCGCGAGTGCTTCAACACCAAGGATTCGCAAGATATCATGTGGCACCAAGCTACCCTCAATTAACATCTCACCTTTCTTAACGTAGTCACCTTCATGCACAACGATGTGTCTACCTTTAGGCACAAGATATTCAATAGGTGCTTGATCGCCTTCAGGGACAATGATCAAGCGACGTTTGGCTTTGTAATCTTTGCCAAATTCAACGCGGCCATCAAGTTCTGCAATCATAGCAAAGTCTTTTGGCATACGGGCTTCGAACAGCTCAACAACCCGGGGCAGACCACCTGTAATATCGCGTGTTTTAGATGATTCTTTTGGAACACGGCCAATGATATCACCAGGGTGGACTTGTTGGTTATTTTCAACTGTCAAGATCGTATCAACCGGGAGGTAGTATTGGGCTTCCGCACCGCTAGCAAACTTGATTGGGTTACCTTTAGCATCGCGCAGAACAATCCGCGGCTTCAGATCAACACCTTTTGTTTGCTGACGCCAATCAACCACGACACGGTTTGAAATTCCTGTTTCTTCATCAGTCACTTCACGCATGGACGATCCTTCAATCAAATCAACAAAGTGAGCGGTTCCTGATGCCTCAGAAATAACGGGCACAGTAAATGGATCCCATTCAGCCAAAAGTTGACCTTTAGAGACCTTGTCACCAGCTTTTACCATGACTTTTGTACCATAACTTAGGCGGCGGCGATATTTCTCACACTGACGTTCGTCTAAGATAACAAGCTCTGTGTGACGGTTCATAATTAAGAGCTGGCCATCTTTATTTTCAAGAATGGTTTCATTCTTAAAGCTGATTGTTCCATCAAAAGGGCTTTCTAATGAAGACTCTTCACCAGCACCTTGCGCAGCACCCCCGATGTGGAAGGTACGCATTGTTAACTGTGTTCCAGGCTCACCAATCGATTGGGCAGCAATAATTCCAACGGCTTCACCAACATTAACAGGCGTTCCACGTGCAAGGTCACGACCATAACACGCAGCACAAATACCTTTGTCAGCTTCACACGTTAAAACAGAGCGGACTTTTACAGAATCAACGGCGCTTTTTTCAATCTTATCGGCAAGGTCTTCATCAATCAATGTGTTGCGTTTTGCAATACATTCGCCCGATACATTGTCAATAACGTCTTCAGCAATGGTCCGACCAAGTACACGTTCACCAAGAGGGACAACAATATTACCACCTTCCATTACATCCGTTAGAGTGATTGAATTGGTTGTGCCACAGTCTTTTTCATGAATGACACAGTCTTGTGCAACGTCTACTAGACGACGGGTAAGGTAACCAGAATTTGCTGTTTTCAAAGCTGTATCTGATAGACCTTTCCGTGCTCCGTGGGTTGAGTTAAAGTATTCAGAAACGGTCAAACCTTCTTTAAAGTTTGAAATAACCGGCGTTTCAATAATTTCACCAGACGGCTTTGCCATCAAACCACGCATACCA